>NZ_CP064295.1:300000-487500 GCF_015476115.1 Aegicerativicinus sediminis
TAAGAAAGGCTTATCGATTTCACGTAATGGCTCTTCAATCCAAGAATCAACCGCTTCCATCAACTCCATAACGGTATCAACCCATTTTTGCTCACCGTTTAATGCACCTAATGCAGAACCAGCGATAACAGGCCCATTGTCACCATCATATTCATAGAAAGATAACAAGTCACGGATTTCCATTTCAACAAGCTCTAATAGCTCTTCATCATCAACCATATCCACTTTGTTCATGAAAACAACGATACGTGGAATACCTACCTGACGACCTAAAAGGATGTGCTCACGAGTTTGAGGCATAGGACCATCAGTTGCAGCAACAACCAAGATAGCACCATCCATTTGTGCAGCACCAGTAACCATGTTCTTTACGTAATCCGCGTGACCAGGACAGTCAACGTGAGCGTAGTGACGGTTAGCTGTTTGGTACTCTACGTGAGAAGTGTTAATTGTAATACCTCTCTCCTTTTCTTCAGGAGCGTTATCAATTTGATCAAATGATCTAGCTTCTGACAAACCAGCGTCAGCTAAAACTTTAGTAATAGCCGCAGTTAAGGTTGTCTTACCGTGATCAACGTGTCCAATGGTACCAATATTTAAGTGTGGTTTTGAACGATCGAAAGTTGCCTTTGCCATTGTTAAATTATTTTATTCTTATTTATATTAGTGTTCTTAAATTAATTCTACTGCCACATGGCAGTAAATTTATCGTACGCAAATAACAAGACTTCAGCCTTGTTTTTTGATTTATTTCGTTGAGCCAATGAGGGGATTTGAACCCCTGACCTCTTCCTTACCAAGGAAACGCTCTACCCCTGAGCTACACCGGCGTAAAGTGTTTTAACCTACAACCCTCAATTCTATATCACAAAAGCAATATTGAAGGAAGAGATCCTGTCTTCACAGGATTGGTTAGAGCGGGAGACCGGGTTCGAACCGGCGACATTCAGCTTGGAAGGCTGACGCTCTACCAACTGAGCTACTCCCGCTTTTAAAACTTAATTTTCTTGAGATATTGTTTCCCTCTTTTTTGGGAGCACAAATTTACAAAAAATTTTGTGGGGAGAGCAGGATTCGAACCTGCGAAGGTGAAAACCAACAGATTTACAGTCTGTCCTCGTTGGCCGCTTGAGTATCTCCCCAAATTTGGTATTCAAAATGTCAAAAAAACGTTGTGTTATTAATATCTAACACTTTGATTTTGAGCCTCCAGAGGGATTCGAACCCACGACCCCGAGATTACAAATCACGTGCTCTGGCCAACTGAGCTATGGAGGCATTTATGGCCCTTTTTTAACCATAAAAAAGTCCGCTATTTCTAACGGACTGCAAATGTATAGATTTATTTTAGTATTCAAAACAAATTTTATAAAATTTTCTTAGCTCCTAGGCCTTAATTTTTGTTTGCGTTTTTTTAATTGCCTTTCTAAGGATGAAGCTGCCATATCTGCACCTTCTTCAAAGGATTTGCATTGCTTTTTCACCACTAAACTATCACCAGGAACATGTACACGCGCCTCAAAAATTTTATTCTCTTTTGAACTGGTGTTATCTAATTTCAAATAGACATTCGATTGTATCACCTTATCGTAGAATAAATCTAACTTATCCATACGCTTTTGGATAAAGGTAATCAATTTAGGATCTGCATTGAAATTTACTGATTGGGTGTTTACTTTCATCTTTCTTCTTTTTTAGGTTAATATTTATTTTAGAAAGCGTGTTTCATTAAAGTCTGAAACAAAGACTATTTCAGAATAAAAAAATCCATTTATGAATCTTGTCTGGGGTGAGATTTAAAATGAACCTTTTTCAATTCTGCAATACTATTATGTGTATAAACTTGAGTAGCGGCTAGGCTAGAATGCCCAAGCAACTCCTTAACCGCATTTAGATTGGCACCCTCGTTCAACAAATGTGTCGCAAATGAGTGCCTCAGTATGTGTGGACTACATTTTGCCTTAGTGGATGCATTACTAAAATAATCATTTATTACTCTATAGACAAGAGTGTCGTAAATTTTAGTTCCTTTGGCGGTGAGGAAAATATATTCACCATCCTTAATAGTTTCTAATTCGTTTCTAAAAGTTAAATAGGTTTTAAACCGGTCTCTAACTACATTTATTAACGGAATAAAACGTTCCTTATTTCTCTTACCCAAGACTTTTAACACACCATTTTCTAATTGTAAATCTGTAAGTTTTAGATTTACCAATTCTGCACGTCTCATACCAGTGGCATAAAACAATTCCACAATTAATTGATTTCGAATATTTTCAAAGGAAGACCCCTCCTCCTTCAACATATCTAAAACCGAATAAACCTCTTCTTTGGAAAATGGCATTTGTTTAGATTTTTTAACTTTTAATGCCTTGTGAAGAACCATCGGGTTTGAATTTATTGTTCCTGCCCGTTGGATAAATTTAAAAAATGAATTTAAAGCGGAAGTTTTGCGATTGATAGATCGATTATCTAAACCTTGCTCAACAAGACTAACAATCCATTGTCTTATAACGCCATAGTTAACCTCTGAATATTGAAGTGTTCCATATGAATCCCGTAGAAAAAGGTTAAAATCATTTAAATCCTTAGAATAGGAAATTACCGTATGTTGTGAATATTTTTTTTCAACGGCTAAGTAATCTATAAAAGATTCAATCCAATCCATCAATTTAATCCTTGGGTAGGCAAAAGATAATAAAATAAAATTGGGATAAAAAAAATCCCATCTGTTAGGATGGGATTTCAAATATTATTCAAGAAAATTAAATTTCTTCTTTATCCTTTAATGTCTGGATATATTGTGCTTTTTGAATTTGAGAGCGTCTCTCAATCGAAGGTTTTGTAAACTGCTTACGATTGTGCAATTCACGCTTTACACCAGTCTTATCAAATTTACGCTTTAAACGCTTTAGCGCTCTATCGATATTTTCTCCGTCTTTTACAGGTATTATTAACATCGGCCTTAACCTCCTCTCTTTTAAAATTTTGGTGGGCAAATATAGAAACTATTTTAATTTACCGCAATATTTTTTTTGAAATTATTATGGTGATAAATAACTAAATACGTGGCTTGTAGGACTTCTTATCAATAATGATCTTGGAAATGATTTCCCGAAGGATTTCGGAGGTACCACCACCAATTGGCCCCAAACGGCTATCTCTCAATAAACGAGCCATGGGATAATCTTCCATATAACCGTAGCCCCCCAAAAATTGAAGACATTCATAAATTACATCATCAGCCATTTTGGTCGACTTCAATTTAGCCATGGTTGCCTCTTTTACTGGATAATTACCTGCGTCTAATTGGGCGGTAATTACATAATTGAAGGTTTTGCAATGCTCGATTTCAGTAGCCAAATCTGCGACCTTATGCCTTAAGGCTTGAAACTGGTCAAGTGATTTGCCAAATGCCTGGCGCTCGTCCATATAATGCAAGGCGTATTCTAATGCATACTCTGCACGAGCATGCGCATTAATTGCCATTATTAAACGTTCCAAAGCAAAGTGCTGCATTATATATGGAAAGCCTTTGTTTTCTTCTCCAAGCATCTTATCTGAACCTACTTTTACATTATCAAAAGAGATTTCTGCGGTATCGGACGCTCTCCATCCTAGTTTGTCTAATTTAGAAGTATTAATTCCTTCTGAATTACTGTCAACAACAAAAAGACTAATTCCTTTATTACCTAAAGTAGGATCCGTCTTTGCCGCCACCACCATGTAGTCAGCATAAACACCATTGGTAATAAAAGTTTTGGATCCATTAATAATATATCCGTCCCGTTCCTTTACAGCGGTGGTCCGCATACCAGCGACATCACTTCCCCCAAAGGGTTCAGTAATACACAAGCATCCCAACTTTTCACCATGGATACTAGGTTCTAAATAGTCTTTTTTAATAGAATCGCTACCCTCTGCATTTAAATGAGTCATAGCCAAATAACAATGAGCCCAAACAGCCGCCGCAAACCCACCAGAATTAATTTTCTGCAATTCTTCCAATAAAATAAGAGTATAGAAAAGGTCTAATCCTAACCCTCCATATTCGGTAGGGTAAGTTAGCCCTAGAAAACCCATATACCCTAATTTCGGCCATATCGCCTTATCGATTGTGCCATTTTTCTCCCATTCATCCACATGAGGTACCACCTCTTTTTGGAGAAAACTTTTTAAACTTTCCCTAAATAGATGATGCTCTTCTGTGAAATAAAGATTTTCCATAAAAACCTAGTTGCTCGAAATTAATTAAGCTGCAAATATAATTTTATTTGTTCAAATTTATTTTCCGGGAATCCTTTCACTGAATTTAATTCATCAAGAGATTTAAATCCTTCATGAAGTATGCGGTATTCGACGATTCTATGCGCCAACTCATAATCAATAAAAGGCACACTAACTAATCTGTCCCTATCAGCTGAGTTCAAATTAATTGTCTCAATTGGTCTTGGGGTTTTAACTTGAAATCTTTCAGATAAAATGCTAATCACCTCCGGTTTTAAACCATAAACATTTTCTAATTCAATTAAAGAAGCAAATCCGCCCTTAAATGAATTTCTGTAAGTAATAATCCTTTCGGCAAGAACATCCCCAATACCATTAACCATTTTTAGTTCCTGCAAGGTTGCCCTATTCAAATCAATGATTTCTTTGACTTCTGGCTTACCATTTATCTTATATTCAGCTGTATTCCTAATGGGATTATTAACCCAATCTGGAAACTTTATATAAGGCTCAATTTGAAGCATTAATGAATCTGAAACCCCACTAACCGTTTGAAAATCCTCAATTGAATTAATCCATTTACCGGTTTTTCTAAATTTTAAAACATTATCGATTTGGGTTGTGGACATTCCCAAAATATATCCTCTATAATCCGTTAGAAAATTAGGATTGAAAGGTAGAATGGAAACTCGTGAAACTTTCTCTTTTTGGATATTTTTAATAGAATCAATCTGCTTTTCTAAAAGTACTAAATCTTCATCCTGAATAAAATTATCCGTGCTGCGTGAATTGCCAAAAAACAAAAATCCCTGAAGTATGATAATGATTAATATCAAAAAAAGAATCCCATTCCGTTGCTGATTTGTTAATTCGAAATGGGATTTAATATGTTTCATTTTGGGCTATTACATATGCTTGTTAAGGTCTTCCGCACCTTCTTCCAAAGCTGTATGCTTAACATTAATAGCATTCATATATTTCTTTAATTCCCGACTAATTATTGGAGACAGTATTACGACCCCAATAATATTTGGAACAACCATTGCAAAAATCATGGCGTCAGAGAAGTCTATTACTGCTCCTAAACTGATTGAAGAACCAATAACAACAAATATTAAGAATAAGATTTTATATACTAAGTCACTAACCTTTCCTTTTCCGAAGAGATAAACCCATCCTTGCATTCCGTAATAAGACCATGATATCATGGTTGAAAAGGCAAACAAAATAACGGCTACAGTTAAAACCACTGAAAAATGAGGTATGACAGAATCAAATGCTGTAGCAGTTAATTCAACACCTTCCTTAATCTCAACTCCATATTCCATAAATTGCCCATCATAATTGGTAATTATGATTACAAGAGCAGTCATTGTACAAATGATTACTGTATCAACAAATGGCTCTAACAATGCTACTATACCTTCACTAGCTGGATATTTTGTTCTTACCGCAGAGTGAGCGATCGCAGCAGACCCAACTCCTGCTTCATTTGAAAAGGCTCCTCTTCTTATTCCTTGTATCATCACACCAACAAGACCACCTGCTATGCCAAGTCCAGAGAATGCTCCTTCATATATCAAACCAAATGCATCTCCTATATGATTATAGTTAGCACCTAAAATAATTAGGGCGGCTAATACATATATACCTGCCATAAACGGTACAATCTTTTCAGTGACAGAGGCAATTCTTTTAATACCTCCGATTATTACAACCGCTACAATAACGGCCATTACCATTCCGAAATACATGCCAGCATTAGGAGATTCAAAACTAAATAGTTTAGTAAACTGAGCCGCAGCTTGATTTGCTTGGAACATATTTCCACCTCCAAAGGAACCTCCAATTACGAATATGGCAAATAATACTGCAAGGACTTTCCCGAAACCACCCATGCCTTTTTCTCTAAATCCTTTTGTTAAATAGTACATAGGGCCTCCATATACAGTACCATCCTTTCCAACATCCCTGTACTTTACACCTAAGGTACACTCTGCAAATTTGGATGCCATACCTAATAAACCAGCCAAAATCATCCAGAAAGTTGCCCCTGGGCCACCAATTGACAATGCTACTGCCACACCAGCTATATTACCTAAACCAACCGTAGCAGAAAGAGCTGCAGTTAATGCTTGGAAGTGAGATACCTCACCATGTGCACTATCATCTCTTAGAGTTTCAATTATATTTTCATCTTCATTCGGGGTTGGATCAGCGTACAGTGTGTCAGCACCGTGTCTTTCTATATCCTCATACTTCCCCTGTACAACCCTGAGTGCTGTTCTAAAACCAGTAATATTTATGAATTTGAAATAAATAGTAAAAAAGACTGCACCTCCTATTAAGACAATTAATACCCACGGAATGTTATAATTTTCAGAAAAAGGAATTTCATAAAAAATTCCATCAACAAACCAACTTGTATATTGTTTAAAAACACGATCGAACTTTTCTGAGGTTGATTCTTGAGCTATTGTAAGTAATGGAAATAAAACCGAGAAAAGAAGTAGTACAAGTTTCTTCATAAATAATGTCTAAGGGTTAGTTTGCTATTTTTAAAATGGGCGACAAGATGCTAAAAAATTCTGAGTTATTAAAAAACCATTTGTTAAAAGGCATTCTACTTTATCTTGTAGACTGAATTTAATTTGTCTATCTGTTCTGGCCTTCCCAATACAATAATCTTAGAATTTGGCACCAATAAAGTTTCAGCCTCTGGATTTACAATATAGTCGCCATCACCAGTTTTAAAGCCGATTACCGTGCAACCAGATATTCTCCTCAAATCTAAATCGCGAATAGTCTTTACCTCATTGGTATTATAGATCTGGTCGATGGAAAGTTCTTCAATATTAATATTAGATTTACCAATTATGGAAAGGTTATCTATAAATTCAATTAGGTCAGGTACCACAACCAAAGAAGCCATATGATCGCCACCTATCTTATCAGGAAGAATGACATTATCCGCTCCGGCCAATTTTAACTTTTGATAGGAGGTTTCTTGTGAAGCCCTACTTATTATTTTTAAGTTCTTATTTATTTGGCGTGCAGAGAGTACCACAAACAAATTATCTGAATCATTTGGTAACGCAGACAAAAGACTTGACGCTTTATCAATACCAGCTTGTCTCAAAATTTCATCCTCATTCGCATTTCCATGTATAAATGGTATATCTTCCATTGATTTATCGATGACATCCTTATCTTGTTCAATAACAACAAAGGGCCGATTATAACTTGTTAATTTCTTGGCCGCTTGTTTGCCATTCCGACCATATCCACATATAATAACATGGTTCTTCATGGAATCGATCGTTTTCTGCATTTTCTTTAATTTAAATTCTTCAAAATTGTTCTTACTTAAAATATATTCGGTTATTATGGAGATTGCATAACCCAAAATCACCACACTCGTAAGTATAAGGAATATGGTAAATATCTTCGAAAATTCATCTAACGGCTGAACCTCACTAAAACCAACCGTAGTAATTGTGATTACGGTCATATAAAATGCATTCAACCAGGTAAATCCAGAAATAAACCGAAACCCGACTATCCCGAAAAGCAGCAGAATAACAATAAGAAATACCGCCGTATATATCCTGGATCTGAAAATAGTGAAAATTGGGGTCATGCTTATAGGTCGAATACTGATGTTCGTTTAGTATAAACTAAATCTTTAATCCTCATCCAAAATGCCAAGAATAGGTATAGTGCAAATCCAAAACCTAAAGTAACGAAGGTGAGGTACATGAACGATGTTCGAACTACTTTCGCGCGAATTCCAATACGGTCTGCGATTCTCTGGCATACATAATAACCATGCTTCTGGAAAAAAAGTAAAGGCTTATAAATTATATTCATACCGTAAGTGGCTATGGCGGTAAATTTAATTAATTAAAGCCAATTTAGAATTTTGATTTTAAATTGGTTTTTTAATAACCAACTAAACTGCAATTTATATTTTTTGTTTAGCTTTCCCCTTGGAATTATTTAGACCCAAAATCTTAACATGAAGTTCCTAAAATTTTTCTTTTTCTTATTTCTGTTTTCAAACTTTGGATTTACTCAAAGTGAAATCCCAAAAAACCTTATTAAATACAATGTAAAACCAGTTATTAATGAATCTATTGAGGAGGGATTTTATGTTGTTTCTTTAAAATCATTAGATAAGGACCCATTCTCTGACAATGTGAAGATAGTTAAAAGGTTGGAAAACGATTTTGCAGTAATTCATCTTAAAAAATCGCAAAAAAATAGTCCTCCTCAAATCGACTATTATTTACCCGATAACACTTGGAAATTCTCTCCCAAGTTAGATGCCAGAAAAACAAATAAAAATGAATCAGTCACTTTGAGTATTTCAACTTCAGACGCCGAAAATTTCATAACTGATATTATAGGACGAAAGGTGGTTTATGAAAAGATTTATCAAAGAGGCGACTTGATATATCTTAATACAAATAGGAATCAAATTGAAAACATATCTAAATCAAGCTATTGCTTTTTTATAGATGAATTACCTGGAGTAAATACTGAGGCCAATGTTTCAGGGATGGATTTAAGTACAAACCAAATTAATATTATTCATCAGAAATTTCCAGAATATCTCGGCAGTTCGATTAAAATCTCAATAAAAGAAGAACTATTTGATCTAAATGACCTAGATATAAAAAATAGGTATTTTCTTAATGGAACGGAAAGCGAAAATAAAAGCTTGCATTCAACACTTATGGCAACACTCATTGCTGGAGGAGGCAATAACTCACAAGCTTCATTAGGAATATTACCTACGACCACGATAAGTTCCTCCGATTTCATTACGCTCTTGCCAGATAATCCGAACGTTTATCAAAATGATAAACTTTTTATTCAGAATCACTCTTATGGTACGAGCCAACTTGAAAATTATTATGGTGCTCAAGCGGTTGCATATGATGAAAGCACTCTAAACAATCCTTATTTGATACATGTATTTTCCTCAGGAAACAAGGGAAATCTAGCTATCGAAAATGGAAATTTTGCCAATATTTCGGGTTATAGCAATTTTACAGGAAACTTTAAAATGGCTAAAAATGTATTGGTGGTTGGAGGAGTGAAACAAGATTTGAAGGTTGCAACTTTAAGTTCTAAAGGGCCTACAAATGATGGTCGATTAAAACCAGATCTTGTGGCTTACGGGCCAGAGGGAACCTCTGATGCAGCAGCCACCGTTAGCGGAGTAACTGGAATTTTACAAGAAGCCTTTCTTAACACACATGGAGAGATTCCGAGATCTGAAATTGTAAAATCTGTATTAATTGCTGGAGCTGACGATATTGAAGAAGTAGGCCCAGACTTCGAATCTGGATTTGGCAATGTTAACGCTTACAAATCATTAAGGTTATTATTGAATAACCAATATACTTCAGATGACATTAATAGTCTAGAGAGTAAAAATTATCCAATATCAATTCCATCAAACTCAAAAAAACTACGCATAGCTCTAAATTGGAATGATAAAGCGGCAAATGCCGGAGACGAAGAAATCCTTATAAACGATTTAGACATTATAATTAAGAAAAATGGACGTGTATGGAAACCTTGGGTCTTAAGTACTTATCCGTTGACAGATTCATTGGCTAAGCCTGCTATAAGAGGAGTAGATAATAAAAATACAGTTGAATTAATTACTATAGATAATCCAGAATCAGGAGATTATGAAATTGAAATATCTGCACATGAATTGGATGGCACACAAAGCTTTTCATTCGCTTATTATATAGAGAAGTCAGATGAATTTATCTGGAATTATCCCGTAGAAGGTGATAAAATGAACTCCGAAATCAGCCAATATTTAAGATGGGAAAATACTTTTGATTTGAATAGTGGTACGCTGGAGTTTAAAATAAATGAAGGCCCTTGGCAAGTAATTGCTGGAAGCGTAGATTTATTGCAAAAATATTATAAATGGGAACCTAGCAATTTGAACGGGATAGCACAATTTCGGATGTCTGTTGGCACAAACTATTTTATAACAGAGCCTTTTGTCATTTCTACACCACCTCGATCTAGATTAGAATATTTGTGTGATAGTGAATTAGTTGTTAGCTGGGATCCAATTGATTATGCTAGTTCATACCTTATTAAAAATTTAGGAGCAATGTATATGGAAGAAATAACCTCAACTAGCGAAAATTTCATTATTCTTCAACGCAATCAATTGGAATCAGATTACCTATCTATAACTCCTATTTTTAATGAAAAATTGGGGGTTCAAGGGCAGACATTTAATTTCAATCTCCAAGGGGTTAATTGTTATTTCCAAACTTTTTATGCTTATTTGAATGAAGAGGAAATGGTTGAAACTACTCTTACATTAAGCACCCTGAAAAATATTTCTGAGATAATAATTACAAAAACTTTTGACGGGCAGGAAACTGTATTAACCACTGTTAATAGTCCTACTCAATTAGTTGTTGATTTTAAAGATGCTACTTCTTCGGCAGGAGAATTTGAATATGGTGCTATTATTGTTCTGGAGGACGGTACAGTTATAGAAACTAATAAAGTTACTATTAACGTTCCAGCTCAAAATGATTTATTTATATTTCCTAATCCTACCTCTTTAGAATATGGAATTGGCATTTTAACCAAAGGAAATGGCATCGACTTCCAATTAATAGATTTAACAGGGAGGGTTGTTCTTAATAGTTATATTGAGCGGAGGGAAGAATTCATTGATCTTCCCGTACTATCTAACGGGCTATATATCGCGCGTATCCTGAAAAACGGAAAAGTTCTTAATGCAAAAAAATTAATTATATATAATTAATAAAGGGGCTAAAAGCCCCTTTATAATGTCTAAATATATCTTATTTTCTTAATAAGTATTTGCTAAAGCAGTTTTGTCATTTGCAGTAAAAGGACGATCAGTTCCATTACTACAAGCCAACATCCACGAGCCTCCATCGGGCGTTGTTGGTGTTCCAGAAATATGAACAGCTCCTACTCCTGCATCACCTTCATTGTCGGCACTTCCACCACAGCTAAAGGAACGGTCCATGTAATCTGTATGCCTGAAACCAATTGCATGACCAATTTCATGCGCAATAACAGTCGCTGCATCTGCAGGTATATTTCCTCTTTTCGGACTATAAACACTTGAATTTAATATAATTGGGGAAGCAGGCTCTCCATTCTCTGGGAAACCAGCACTTTGTCCTAAAATAGTCCATCCATAATACTTAGGAATTCTTTGAGCTAGAATATCTATATCGGCACCTGCGGATGAAGCTCTAGCAAATGTTAAATTTAGATTTTCTGAATTATACCTAGAGATAGCCAAATCGAATGCAGCCTGCATATCTGAATTAAAACCTGAATCCATATAAACATAAATTGTTCTAGGTGTACCTTCTACTAAATTTGTAGTTCTATAATGTTCTACATTTAATTCACCATTGTCCACGCTAACAGCCGGGGACATATTATTGATTTTTTCAGGAGTTAGAAAAATATCCCTTTCAACCAAAAAACCAGGAGTTCCTTGGAAGTCAATAACCACAAGGTCATCTGTGTTGAAACCTAGATTTTCCAATTTAACTGAAAATTCCTCTAATTGAGAATTAAGTTCATCCAGTTCATTCGTTCCGTTGTCTTCGGAAGAACAACCAGTAAAGATTAAGGAGGCGCAAACCAATCCTATGGAGCTAACAAGTTTGATTTTTTTGTACATAAGTTAAAATGTTAAATATTTGAATTATGAAGAACCTAATTTAACATTTTTTTAATAAATCATTTACCGTTAATCGAAAAGTGTCAGAAAAAAAACAGATAGTGTCCGATATCGCAATTTAAGCACTTTTTATCGGTGCAATAGTTATTATACAATTGCAAAAATGATTGAGAGTTTAAGGCATTTTCACCTATGTTCTTTAAATTCAAAAAATTATTGGAAATATTATTCTTTTCGACGGATAACTCCTCCATCCAACTCAAGATTATATCATCAGCTCCATTCTCAAATTCCTTGGCATAACAAAATTTAACAGGAATGATTGCATTCACAATTAAATGTTCAGAAAATGAACGAGTTAAACCTGTTGATTTTAAAAAATATAAAATTTGATTCAATTCATGAGTTTGAATTAATTTTTGAAATAAGTTTGAGTTATTGGCATATAGCTTGGCAAACTGCATTAACCTTAGATGTGGAAAATTGTTTGGTCGCAAACGGAAGTATTTTGGATCTATTATAGGGAAATTGTCTAATTTGAATTTATGTGACAGAAAATTAAATTCTGAAACCAACTTAGCATTATTATCTACTTTTGCTAATAATCCTGCCCTTCCCAACAATACTGCGATTAATTGCAACTCTGAATGTGAGATTTTTTGAATCAATTTGAAGTCGAGAGATCGTGCAATACTTAAAAAGGATTCTGCATTAACTTTAGTGCCGAATGCCTTCGCCAATATTCTAAAAAGTACTCCCTCCCAATTTCCGTTGGTTCTGTCTAATTCACAGTAAACCATTTTCGATTTTTCCTCCAATCTTTCAATGAATAGTTTTTGTAACCAATTATCCAAAATGAAATCGGGAACCGAAGGAAATTCATTTTCGCAATAAATCCAGCGAGACTTTTGATCTTGTAGTCGCAAATAATTTTGCAATATACTTTTTGGAGTTTTTTCCTTTAATTCCAAAACCGGAATTAAACTTCCGTCCTTATGATAAATTTCTTTGTCGTGTTCCCAAACCACATGCAGAATAACATTTTCAAAGGCTGGATCGGACTGATGGCCATGCAAAAACCAATCTGAAGATTTTAAATGCATCTCTACATTGCCAGCCCATTCCTGCCCACTGATTACCAAATGGGCATTAAAAAAATCAGGTCCGGAGTGTAAATTAAGATAACCTGGGTGGATCACCTGGATAGATAGTCCATTGGTTGTTAAAAGATTAGGAAGTTCAATTTTTTGAAACTTCCAAAGGAAATATAAAAAGTCCTCGTTCATGGTTTAGGGCAACAAGAGAACTACTGAAAGAATTTATAATTTATAGAAATCCTTTTTCTTTCATCCATTCGTCATTAAACATCTTACCAACATACCGACTGCCGTGATCATGAAAAAGCACAACCACAACATCATTTTCCTTAAAGTGTTCCTTTAATTGTAAAACACCTTTTATTGCAGCTCCTGCAGAATTCCCTAGAAACATACCCTCTTCCCTAGCCAATCGTCTTGTGTATATTGCCGCATCTCTATCAGTTACTTTAGTAAAGCCATCAATTAGGTCAAAATCAACATTTTTAGGCAAAATGTCTTCGCCAATACCTTCTGTTATATAAGGGTAAATTTCGTTCTTATCAAATATGCCTGTTTCGTGATACTTTTTAAATACACTTCCATAGGTATCTACCCCCCAGACTTTAATATTCGGGTTTTGTTCCTTTAAATATTTTCCAACTCCTGAAATTGTTCCCCCAGTACCAACACCAACTACAAAATGGGTAATCTTACCATCCGTTTGTTTCCAAATTTCGGGGCCAGTACTCTCATAATGAGCGGCAGTATTACTCAAATTGTCATATTGGTTAACGTACCAGGAATTCGGAATTTCCGTCGCCATTCGCTTTGAAACCGAATAATAGCTTCTTGGATCATCAGGTTCAACTTCCGTTGGACAAACAACTACCTCCGCACCCATCGCCTTAAGAACATCTATTTTTTCTTTGGATTGTTTATCAGAAATAACAAAAATGCATTTGTAACCCTTTATAATAGCGGCCAAAGCAAGACCCATCCCGGTGTTGCCAGAAGTACCTTCTATAATAGTTCCTCCTGGTTTCAATTTTCCAGTGGCTTCGGCATCTTCAATCATTTTTAAAGCCATACGGTCTTTTACTGAATTTCCAGGGTTAAAGGTTTCATATTTGGCTAATACGAGGCAGGGTAAATCAGCGGTTAGTTTATTAATTTTTACTAAGGGTGTATTCCCAATAGTACCAAGTATGTTTTCTGAATATTGCATAGAATTTGGGCAATTTGTATTATTCAAACCTAATGGCCTGTACAGGTGAGATTCTCGAAATTATAATCGAAGGAATCAAAAGCATTAATAGGCATGCTATAAAAGTACCGATATTTAGAAGCATAACATAGTCCCATTTAATTAAGACGGGGATAATGGAAACATAATACTGCTCAGGATCGGGAAATTTTAGAAATTGAAAATGCTTTTGGGCAAATAACAAACCTAAGCCTAGAAGATTACCCCAAAATAATCCCAAACCAATTAGATAGGTGGCGTTATAAAGGAATATTTTACGAATACTCCAATTAGAACTTCCAAGGGATTTTAATATCCCTATCATCTGTGTCCTCTCTAAAATGAGAACTAACAAAGCTGTAATCATGTTAATACCAGCTACTATTATCATTATTCCAATAATTCCGTAGGTATTATTATCAAATATTTTTATCCATTCAAACGTGGATATATACTTCTGCTCAACTGTCACGGTATTAATGTCTGATGGTGTAACACGGTAAATCTCGTTTCCTTTCTGTTGAATCTTGGTGAAGTCATCCAAAAACACCTCAAACCCGCCAACCTCATCCTTTTCCCATTTATTAAGACGTTGAACCTGGCGCAAATCTCCTATGATATAGGTTTTGTCTAATTCTTGAAAACCCGAATCGAAAATACCAACAATCTCAAAGGCACGAATATTAGGTATAGCTTCTAGATCTTCCTTTCCAAACACCATCTGAAATTTTTCATTCAGATTTAAGTTTAACCTATTGGCGAGGTATTGTGAAATTAAAACTTCATTACTAATGTCCTCACCAAACTTTGGTAACCTCCCTTCTACCAAAAATTCTTCAACGTAGTTCCAATCATAATCACTTCCAACTCCTTTTAAAACAACTCCTTCAAAATCTGTTACGGTACGGATTATGCCAAATTTGGTTGCTACTGCTTGGATGTGTTTTATCCCATCAACCTGTGTGAAGTTGGGATAGAACTCTTGCTTAAGTGATACCGGCTCAAGAGTTTCATTGGAAAGGTTACTATCAAAATTATTTAAAATAACATGTCCGTTAAAAGCAACTACCTTTTCCCTTACCTTTTTTTGTAGTCCCAAACCGGTTGCAATAGCAATCAACATCACTACCATACCAATAGCAATTGCGGTTATACCAATTTTAATTATTGGTGCCGAAACACTACTTTTATACGATTTACTACTAATTATCCTTTTGGAAATAAATAACTCGTAACCCAAATTGCCAAATATGATTTATGTGATGGTCAAAAATACTGTTTTATTCGGTCTTCTAATAGCACTTTCTTGTATAGGCTCACCTGAAAAATCTAAAAATTTAGACAGCTCAAACGAACCAAAACAAACACCAACAGAAGTTGAAAATTCTCAAGAAGTTGTTCTAAAACTTGGCGCCGAAAGATTGGATGCCTACCTACCATTATTAAAAAATAAAGGAGTTGGCTTGGTAGCAAATCCAACAAGCACAATTAGGACTTCGCTTAATTCAGAAAATTCCAAATACACACATTTAGTGGATACCTTAAAATCTAGAAATGTTAATTTGAAAAGCGTTTTTGCGCCAGAGCACGGTTTCAGGGGCATTGCAGATGCTGGTGAGCATGTTAAGGATGGGGTTGATGCGAAAACCGGAATTCCTATAATTTCATTGTACGGAGAAAATAGAAAACCAACTGGTGACACTCTGAAAGGTATAGACATAATGGTTTTCGATTTACAGGATGTTGGAGTTCGTTTTTATACCTATATCTCAACACTACATTATATAATGGAAGCCTGCGCAGAGAACAATATACCTCTAATTGTATTAGACCGTCCTAACCCAAACGGCATGTACATTGATGGGCCCACCTTAGAAGCTGTAAACAAAAGTTTTTTGGGAATGCATGAAATTCCATTGGTACACGGTATGACCATTGGAGAATATGCACAAATGATTAACGGTGAGAATTGGTTAAAGGATAGTGTAAAGTGTAAGCTATCAGTAATTACTATGAAAAATTATAGCCATAAACTGCCTTATAGTTTACCCGTTAGACCATCACCAAATTTACCAAATGATCAATCTATCAAGCTCTATCCCAGTTTAGGATTGTTTGAAGGCACCAATATTAATGCGGGCAGAGGAACAGAAGAACAATTTCAAAAATATGGCGCTCCATATTTAGATAAGAATTATTTTGATTATAGATACACGCCCGAACCGAATTTTGGCTCTAAACACCCCAAACATGAAGGCCAAGTTTGTTATGGAAGAGACCTCACAAATTTGGATTTTAAACCGCATTTCACTCTAGAATTTATCATTGAAGCCTATAATCATTGTTTAGAAAAAGACAAATTCTTCCTTACATCCGGTTTTACAAAACATGCCGGCACCGACAAATTGCAAAAACAAATTGTTGCTGGGATGTCTGAAAAGGAGATAAGGGATACTTGGAAAGCAGATTTGGAGAAGTTTAAAACAACAAGAGCGAAATACTTACTTTACGACTAAATTTATCACCCTTTCTGGATAATCACTAATAATACCATCCACATTCATTTGAAGGATGTTAGCAATATCCTTTTTTTCATTTACCGTCCATGGAATAATTTTGAAACCTTGTTGTTGCAGTTCCTTAACCTTAGTAGTTGAAAGTAATTTATAGTATGGACTAATAATTTCTGGTTTAAAAGTTAGGGATTTTAATTTTTGGTCAATAGTTTCATTTTCATCAACCAAAAGTGATCGACTCACCCCAATTCCCGTTCTATTAATCTTGTCCAACGCCCTAACGTCAAAAGACTGCAATGTGGTTCTATTTTCAACACCAAATTCTTCTATCACATGTATTACCAACTCTACAAATGCTGAAAGTTCGGGAGTAAAAAGACCATCATCATCTAATGAACTTTTTATTTCAATATTATATTGGATTTCCCTCTGAGATTTCCTTTCAGCCATTTCAATTACTTCCGACAATAATGGTTTTACAGTTGGTATTTTTTCTTGGCCAGGAAATTCTGGATGCTCTTTTGATCCACAATCAAAAGTCTTCACCATTGAATAAGGCATTTTATAAATATTATATTTCCTTTCTTCCTTCGGGCTAATAGTTCTCCCATTCTGTTTCAAACAAATCTCATGATTCATATAAGGTTCGTGGGAAACAATCACCTGTTTGTCGGCAGTAATAACCACATCCATTTCTAACGTTGTTACACCTAACTCCAAAGCTTTTTCAAAACCAAGCATTGAATTTTCTGGAAACATACCCCGGTATCCTCTGTGACCTTGAATATCTATATTATCTTTAGAACAGGACATACAAAATATGGCAACAATGAAAAAAATAATTTTATTCTGAATCATCAATAGGTCGGATGGTAGGGCGCTCGTATTTTTGGAATGGCTGCATTAATAGTGAACCTATTTTGCCATTTTCAATTTCGTCTGGAAACACATCAACTCCATATTTAACTTTTTCTCTATCCAAATACATATAAGTACCAAAAAGACGATCCCAAATTGAAAAAATGTTCCCGTAGTTGCTATCTGTATATGGCAAAACAAAATGATGATGAATCTTATGCATATCTGGTGTTACAAATACATAACACAAGACCTTATCTAATTTCCTAGACCATTTTATATTCGCATGGGTTAATTGGGTAAATACAATCGATAAGGATTGGTATAAAAAAACTATTCCTATTGGCGCTCCTACAATCAAAACCCCAAACAATGTAAATACAAAACGAATTATACTTTCAATTGGGTGATGTCTATTTCCAGTTGTTACATCGACATGATGGTCAGTGTGATGCACTAAATGAATCATCCATAACGGCTTCACCTTATGTTCAACAAAATGGGCCAAATAAGCCCCGAAAAAGTCCATTAATAATACCCCCAAGATTACAAAAAGCCAAAGTGGCAAATTAGGTATCCAATTAATAATACCGAATTTATGTTCTACTGTCCAATCAGCTGTTTTAAGCAACAGAAAAGCAAACATGAAATTGATAATAATTGTTGTAACCGTGAAAAAAATATTTGGTATGGCATGTCGCCATTTATTGTATTTGAATTTGAATAGTGGAATCGCTCCTTCCAATAACCAAATAAGGGTTAGGCCACCAACAAGAATTAAGCTTCGATGGCTAGATGGAATGGTTTCAAAATAGTTTAATAGAGATTCCAACTAAAAAAATAAACATTAATAAATATTTAGAAATGTAAGAATTTTAATTAAAAATCCGCAACCTATCCTTCATTTCGGCATCCTATTAAAAAATCTTTGTGAAATTCACCCTTATTTTAATCCTCCTTTTACCCATCTTCAATTTTACTTGTTCGCCTGAAATCATTGATAACAAAAGAGCAGTTGTGGTAGGAAATGTCACGGATTCTGATGGCACCCCTTTGGAAGGTATTCCAATAAGAATGTCCACTTCCAATTATATTTTGGGATATGGGGTTTCTAATGCGGAAGGATTTTTTGAATTTATTTCACTCCTGAGTGAGGAATCCCGGCTTGAGGTTGACGTAAACTTTCAATCGCAAACAATTGATTTTACAAAACCAAAATTTGTGTTGGGGAATGAAGCTCTTGACAACCAATTTACCCTAGGAACAATTGTTTTAGAGAGACCTGCATTACTTGATTTAAAAATTGAAAACAGCTCTGGAATTAATAGTATTGTAAACTGGTCTCTTGAATATTCCGAACCAAACTGTATTAGGCATCTAAATACAGATGATACCTTCCCCTTAGACTTGTGTTACCAGCAAAATTTCGTTAGTGGTGAATTAAACTCCACTGAAACTTCCTTTCAAACCGAAATACAAACCATTGCCAATAAAGATGCCATTTTTACTTATGAGTTAGAGAATGGTTCAATTGAAACTATCACAATTTCTCTAAACCCTGGAATAAATACATTCAGCTTTGAATTTTAAAACGCTATCATTCCTTTGCATCCTTTTTAGTGCAATTAATGTCATTGGTCAGGAAGTATTAGAGGAACAGGGTGACCAACCTGGCCAAATGAGAAAAGATGACCATTACGGCATATTTACCCTCGGATTTTTCCAACCTATTACATTTGGGAATAACTTTGCACATGAAGGCCTGTCACAGAAGGGAGGTTGGTCTTTTGATTTTCTTTTTAACGTTGCAGAATCCAAAATTTTACTAGGATTAAACTGTACTTATTTTAAAAACCAAGTTATTCAACCATCTCTAGTTGGTAACTATAAAAACACAAACATAACTTCCATAGGCCCCCAATTTGGCTACCATTTTATAACCCAAAGGCATTGGAGAGCTACCGCTGTTATGGGTATAGGAGCGGTCATTTACAGAAGTTCGTATGACAATGAAATTTTTAGTGACAATGGTACATCTCTATGGTTAAAACCAACGCTCTCCTATCAGTTTACTAAAAATTTTGGAGTGTTCGGATCAATCTCTTATCGACATGATTTTTTGAATATCGATGCTCCACCAGGCTACAATGCCTTTTTTAAAAATGCCAATTATATTGGCTTAAGTACAGGTGTTCGAATTATAATTTAATCCGTTTTTTCATTTCTTCAACTATATTAAAGGCGGCTGGACAGATTGCTGTATTTTTTATAGTGATATTGCCGATTTGGTATATTTTTTTACGATCTGTATGAGGATATTCCCTACATGCTTTAGGTCTGTCTTCGTAAACGCTGCAATAGTTATCGAATCCCAAAAATGGACAGGGCACCGATTTAAGCACATAATCATTATCTTCATCCATTCTCAAATAAGTTTCAATAAAATCTGAAGGTTTCATGCGAAACTTTTTTGCAAGTCGTTCAATATCTTTATCAGTAAATAGTGGACCTGTCGTTTTACAACAATTTGCACACTGCAAACAATCCGTTCTTTGGAATTCTTCCTCATGCATTTCCTGCATCAACAAATCCATATTTTTTGGAGGCCTCTTTTTTAGTTTCGAAAAGAACAATTTGTTCTCCTTATACTTATCTTTAGCCCGTTGTGGCAATTGTCCCAATTCATTCTGCATAAGGCAAAAATAACTAAACATTTACAGCTTGAAAGATCTATTCGGAAAAGCACTTTTAGATTACTATTTAGATTCTGATTCAGAAGATCTGGTTACGGCAACCAATATTTCTGAAGATGACGTTCTTCCAGTTTCCTATTTGTTTAGGGATTATGCCGATATGCCAAAAATTGAACAAGAAGCACTTAAACTTTGCGAAGGGAAAATATTGGATGTAGGTTGTGGATCTGGCAGTCATAGCCTGTTTCTTCAAAATAAGGGAGAGGATGTTAAAGCTATTGATATTTCGCCGCTTGCCATAAAGGTTGCCCAACTAAGAGGCATTAAAAAAACTGAAGTTATTTCTGTTTTTGAATTGAAGGAAACCTTTGACACAATTCTACTTTTGATGAATGGCACCGGTATTTTTCAAGAAATGAAACAATTGCCAAAATCACTTCAACATTTAAAATCACTTTTAAATCCTGGCGGAAAAATTTTACTTGATTCTTCAGATATTATTTATATGTACGAAGATGAAGATGGCGGTATTTGGATAGACACCAATTCTGGATATTACGGCGAATTGGAATATTTTCTTTCATATAAAGGCGAGGAAGAGTTGCCAATGAAATGGTTATATCTAGATTTTAATACCCTAAAAAAAGCTTGCAAAAAGGTTGGCCTAAAATGCGAGTTGGTCTCTGAAGGTGAGCATTTTGATTATCTTGCTAAACTTACTCTTTCCTAGGTAACTCATAAACTAATTCCCCAGCAATAAAAGTTTTATCAACTTCCATCGATGGAACCTCATCTATTGGAACCTCCATTATGTTTTTGTCAAGTACAATGAAGTCGGCAAACTTTCCAACCTCTATACTTCCTTTTTCAGTCTCTTCGAAATTGACAAATGCTCCCCAAATGGTCATTCCTTTCAGCGTCTCCTCTCTTGTTAAAGCATTTTCCATTTGAAATCCACCGTCAGGATAATTTTCAAGATCCTGTCTTGCTACTGCCGCATAAAAAGTTAGAAAGGGATTTACTTGCTCCACAGGAAAATCAGTACCTAGAGCAACGACACCGTTTGCGTTTAACAAATATTTATTTGCATAAGCACCTTTAATTCTTTCTGATCCAACACGATCTTCTGCCCAATACATATCACTTGTTGCATGGGTCGGCTGAACGGATGGAATGATATCATTAAATTCCTTAAAATCTTCTGGAGAAACAATTTGTGCATGCTCAATTCGCCATCGCCTATCTTCAGAACCTTCCAAAGCTTCTTTATAAATATTCAATAATGCATGATTTGCAGAATCCCCTATGGCATGTGTATTCATTTGAAATTCTGAATTCCCTAAACGGTTGGCTATATATGTAAGGGTATCTAATGAAGTAACTGCCAACCCATAGTGACCAGGTAAATCAGAATACGGTTCCCTCAACAAAGCACCTCTGGAACCCAAGGCACCATCTCCATAGGCTTTAAAAGATCGAACATTTAATTTATCTGTCTTATAAGGTCCACGTTCGAGATAGTAATCTAAATTTTTTCTATTAGCGGAAACCATGGCATAGACACGAATTTTTAATTCCCCTACCTTTTGAAGACTATCAATTATGCCAATCTCAAATGGGCTAAGCCCTGCATCATCTACTGTTGTTAGACCATAAGATAAGCACATATCTTGTGCATCCATTAAACTAGAAATCGCTTCCGAAACATCACCGGATGGAAATTTCGAATACACCAACCCTTGTGCATTATCAATAAACACACCAGTTGGTCTATCACCGTTGAATAAAATTTCTCCACCATTAATTTTGGTGTCCTTTGTAATGTTTGCCAGTCTAATTGCTGCCTCATTAAATAACGCAGCATGTCCATCGATTCTCTTTAAAGCAATTGGAGTATCGGGAAACAATTCATTAAGCTTTTCATTGGTGGGGAATTCCTTATCCTCCCAATCATTTTGGTCCCAACCTCGGCCATAAATAATGGATTTGTAATGTTCCTTTTGAAAAGAAACTACTCGCTCTACAACCTCATCCAAACTTTTGGTTCCGACCAAATTCACCGAATTTAACCCAAAACCTAAATTGTAAAAGTGACAATGGGAATCAATGAAACCTGGGACTACAGTTTTACCCTCTAATTCTAATGCATTGTCAGATTCATATTTAGCTCTAATAACATCTGTCGATCCAACCTCTACAATTTTTCCATCCTTTACCGCGATAGCTCCTGCTTTAGAAAAATTTTCATCAACCGTATATATGTTAGCATCAAGAATAAGTAAGTCAGCATGTTCTTTCTTTTCACAGCTAAAATTGATTAGGAAAACGAACAGAAAATAGAATCTGAATGGCATATTAAAATTGAGTTAGTTATTCCGCCCAAAATACAGATTAAATCCCAAAAATCAATTCCTCAATTAGAAATCGAACTGAAAAGTGGCTCCACCCAATGCTTGAAATCCAAGAACAGGATAATTTAACCATTTTTCATAGTTCTTACCTGCAATGTTGTTAACCTTTGCGAAGACCGATAATTGATCTGTTATTCTGTAGCCGAGATGTGCGTTGGCGTCAAAATAACCATCAAGAGTGATTGTCATTGGTTCTGTTGGAAATAGTGTTCCTTCCTCAAAATATTGATCTTTTCGCTTTCCAACGAAATAGATTCCTGCCCCTGCATACCAATTTCTATCAATTTGATAATCCATAAAAATTGACGCTTGAAAGTCAGGCAAATTCCAGGGTTCTTCTTGTTGGTCGGTTGTGTATAAAAAATAGTCTCCCTTTATATTCATTTTAAAATTCCTACTTACATCAACAGCCAATTCGCCCCCTAACTGAAATGTCTCTATATCATCGTAAACAATTCCAAAAGAGTTTCCGTATTGATAAACTTCTTCTGGACTTCCGAGCACACTGTTGCTCTTAAATAGCGCTTTTGCCCTATCGGCCTTATAACCCAAATTAACGTCATAACTGATATTATTGGACAATCGACCCTTTAAACCAGCATATGCATTATACTGCTGATCGGTTGGAGTTATAAAAAGGGTTGGTGAAACAAACGGATTTTCAGAGGCCAAATCTTTATAAGTGTTTTGAATTAATTCTCCCTGAATCCCACCATAAGCAATTAAAATTTCATCAACCAATCTATAGCTTGCAGTTATATTTGGATAAATGAAAAATTTATTTCCCCCTTCTTCTATATTGTTTAAATAAGTAAAGTTAACTCCCAAATTCAGGGTTAAGTCGTCCTGTCTCAATTCATAACTTGGTGCAAATCCTATATTAAAATTCGCATATTCTATTGGATCATTTGTGTAAAAGTTACGCTCAAATTCGCCGCTTAAATAATCCAAATTTATATCTGTAGTAATTTTAGCATCTCCAATAGTCACCTTAAAATTGGCTTGAGCATCGAAATGGTTTTCTCCACTACCTTGATTGTCGCCAAATCGTGTAAATTTCAACCTGCCTTTTTTAAAGAAGGAATCCAAAAAGTCTATTTCCCCACCTACATAAGCAGAATGAAATGAATGCCCAACATTAGGATTTTGAGGGGGTAAAATTTCGAATTGAGATTCAGGTAAACCATACCAATTATAAGTATCATAAGTAAAGCCTCCATCTAAATTGTAGTGTAAAGATCTTCCTTGGGAACTAAAATTAGCATTGAGTTTAGTATTGGAAAATTCACTGTCTAAAAGAGCCCCTTCAACCTGACCTAAAGAGGAATGGTGGCTTAAATATCCCCCCACACTTTCCGATCGGCTAAGAGAATGGTTTAAATATAATTCGCCCAAAATTGTGGTATAACTACCAAAGCCGCCAGTGACAAAATTATCATATATTTTAGGCGGTGCTTCCTTTGCGACATTAGCCGCTTTACCCTTCGCTGGAGTAAAGGTTGACGCTACTGGAATAGAAAATATATTATATTTTACCTCTTTCTTTTGCAGGTTTACCGAATCATTCAAATTGGGGACTTCCTTAATTTTAAATGCGTCAGAAACCGATGGTGTGTAAGGCCTAACAACATTCACAACATCAGTATTAATGGTATCATTAGTTTGCTTTCTTTGTGCGAATGAGGAAATATCAATAAAAAGTAAGCTTAACCAGAGTAAGGTAACTTTAAAGATGATTTTCATTTGATATGTTTTTTGATCGAATGGATTGCTATTAATGTTCATAGAAAGTTGCCTAATTAATTCTCTTGAATTGAGGCATTGGTTTTGGCCTGTTCAGATTTAATCTTCTTAAGTTCCGCTTGGGCCTCATCAACCACTTCAGGGAATTCATTAAAGTTTTTGATAACACTTTCTAAAATATAGGTGGCCTGGAAAGCATCGTTTAATGCATAATAGTTTTTTGCCATAACTACCAAACCTTTTGCACTGTAAAATTTGTAACTAGAATAATCCTTGGCAAGTTTTTGCACTACAGTATTGGAAGATTCAAAACTTCCATCCTTATGCTTAAAATAGGCATTGTAGTACAACGCTTCGGCTGCCAAAGCTCCTTGGGCAATTTTCTCAACTCTTGCATAGGCATTTCTAGCTTTTGTTTCATCACCAGTCTTAATAGCAGATCTTGCTATTATAACCTCAGCATCACTTTGAACCTTCGTATCAATTCTGGAAGTGTTTAAGACCTTTTCTGCATAGTAAACTGCCTGATTGTAATCTTTCAATTGATAGTAAGCATTCATTAAATTAGATTGCGCGTAAGTAACATTTTGTGGATAATCAGCCTCCGTTTCTAAACGTTTCAAATAGGAAACCGCTTCAGACCAATTTCCTTTATTTAATATTGATTCTGAAACCTTTACCAATGCTTGTTCGGTATACTCCCCATTTGGACGCTGTAAAATAAATTCATAATGAGGCACGGCATTATCTGGTAAATCCTTTTTAGTATATAATTCCGCTAAATAATAATGGGCCTTAAGGGCATTTACACCATTAGGAAATTCATTTAGGTATTTATTGAATTGTCTTATGGCTCCTTCTGTGTTGTTATCTAGATATTGTTTTTCAGCTGCTAAATAGGCAGTGTTTTCTAAATCGGCGTCAGTAACATCTATATAGTCTAAGGTTCTTACCCATCGCGCATATTCATCAGCTCTGCCAAGATCTATATAAATCAATCTCGCTGTTGAAACTGCTTGTACTGCTTCTTCAGAATTTGGGTATTGAGATGCAATCTGTTTAAATTTTGAGAGGGCTTTCTCGTTATCACCTCCATTATAAAACACCAATCCTTGTCTTAAAAGGGATTTTGAAATAAAAATGCTGTTTTTGTATTCACTGTTCAAACGGTCATACATGGCCAAGGCCTTACCATCATCTCCCATCTTTACATAAGTATTTGCAAGCTCGTACATTGCATCATCCCGTAAGTTTGAATTTTGGTAACCTCTGATGAAGGAATCCAATTGATCAACTTTGGTATTAACTTGTCCTAAATACCCATAACTCATTGCCTTTTGAAAATTAGGGTAATCGGTAGAAATCTCATGTATAGCAATTGCCTTATCGTAGGCGTCGATAGCATTTCTATAACTACTGCCTACAAAGTAGCCGTCACCCAATCTCAGATATGCATCGTTAGCCCTCAATTTATCATCCCCATTTTTATTGATATAGGATTTAAAACTATCTGAAGCAGCCGTATAATTTTTTAGCTTAAAATAGGTATAACCAATATTATAATCTATGTTATCAAATTCGGATGTATTAGCCACATTAGAAGACTGTTGAAAATCTTTGAATCCAATTAATGCATCATTGAAATTGCCCAGATTATAATCCGTCTCAGCCTTCCAAAAAATTGTTCTACCAGTAAACATGGCATCCATTTGCTGTTTCAACGATTTATTGAACATGTCTAATGCTCCCTGGTAATTCCCTTCATTATAAAGCTCAAGACCTCTATAAAATGTCACTTTTTGATAGGCGGATTTATTCTGAAACCCACCTTTATTTTCAATTAAATCTAATGCCTCTTCATAATTTCTGGATGTTATATAAGAATCTATAAGCAAATCCTCGATTTCTGACTTATAAGGTGTATTACCATAATTATTTAAATAATCCGAAAGAACTTGCGGAACAGATTGGTAAGGATTTCCTATTTCATAACTCAATTTTGCATAATTATACCATGCATCCTCTTGAATTTTCAAATCGTAAGTCATTTGGGATGCATTTCTAAATGCATTAAGGGCTTCTTGTTTTTTCTCTAACTCAATATAGCTTTCACCCAAATGGTAATATGCATTTTGAGCTACGGCATCATTACCTTCTATAATTTTATTGAATTCTGAAATAGCACTTTCATAATCACCTTGCTTATAGTAGGCATATCCTAACTGATAGTAATCAGTGTTATTCCATTTACCTCTTCTACCCTTAAATTCCTTTAAATAAGGGATTGCCTGACCGTATTGTTCTAGATTGAAATAACTCTCGCCTATAATCTTATTCAATTCAGAGATTTCGTTGGCATCGCTTTTCGGCAATTGTTCTTTGGCCAATTCAATGGCCTTCTCAAAATTTCCTAACTTAAAATTTAAATCGGCTTGGTAATAGCTTAGTTTTTCTTTGTATTTATCATCATCGCTAACCTGCTCAAAATATTCATTAGCCTCTTGATAGTCATCACCCTCATACGCCATAAAACCGATGTAATATTTAGCCTGTGAGCCATATGTTTTCGAATTTACTACGCGATTTAAATAATTCTTAGCCTCCTTTTGATTTCCTGATTGGTAAAGCGAATAGCCATACTGAAAATAAAATTTATCCTTTTCCGACCTGCCAACATTACCTTGATCCACCTTTTCATACCACTTCCTTGCTTGTGGATATTTTGAATTTTCAAAGTAATAATCCCCAACATCTAAAAATGCAGTATTTCTCTTGGTGCTAGTTGGGTACTCCTCAACAAAATCCATAACAAGCTGGTCCGCATTCTGTTGATTTAGCCTCACCGCACAGTTTGCAATGTAATAGGCACAATCTGATTTTAAATTTTCCGTTTTGGCATTGTCCTCAATAGCGTCGAACATAGATTGTGCTGCCAAATATTGTTGGTTATTATAAAGCGTCAATGCTTTTTGATAATCTACTAGATCATTTGTATAGATAGAAGTTTGTTGCGAATAAGCTAAGGTGACTACCAGAAAAAAAGTCAAAAAAAGCCTCATATGCGTTGCAATCATTATGTCCGATTTTTTGTTGATGACCAAAGATAACCTAATACAAACCCTATAACGGAGCAAAAAAATTTAAATTATAAACGAACTTATTAAATGCTAAAATTTTTTAGGATTGTTAGAGTAAGCTTTCAGGCAAATTATTAAAATGATACTTTTACATTTTCGAAATTGAAACAAACAATATGCCAGAAACAATTTTAGAACTTAAGGATGCTGCAATTTACCAAGGTGAAAACATGGTTTTATCTGACGTAAATTTTGAAATGCAGAAGGGCGATTTCGTTTACCTTATTGGCAAAACTGGTAGCGGCAAGAGTAGCTTCATGAAAACGCTTTATGGAGACCTAGAACTAACCCAAGGTCAGGGCGCTGTTGTAGATTTCGATTTAAGAACCTTAAAGGAAAAGGACATCCCTTTTCTTAGAAGGAAATTAGGCATTGTTTTTCAAGATTTTAAGTTATTACCAGATAGAACAATTAATGGAAATCTGGAATTCGTTCTTAGGGCAACGGGCTGGAAAGACAAAGAAGAGATTAAAGCAAGAATTGAATCTGTATTGGATAAAGTGGCAATGAAAACCAAAGGTTTTAAATTTCCCCACGAATTATCTGGTGGAGAACAACAACGTATTGCAATAGCTAGGGCTTTATTGAATGAACCAGAATTAATACTAGCTGATGAGCCCACAGGTAACTTAGATCCACAAACAAGTATTGAGGTGATGAAAGTCCTAAAAGATATTAATGAAAATGGTAATACTATTTTAATGGCAACGCATGATTATGCCCTATTACTTAAGTTCCCTAGCAAAACAATGAAACTAGACGAAAACAAGGTATTTGAAGTAGTACAGAGGAACCGTTAATTTTTAAACTTCACCAAAAAAACCCCAAAATTATTTAAGGTTTTGTTTGGATCTGAAGAGTGTTCCATAGGGATCATTATTGATTCAGCTTTGTTCAATGATCCCGATACAATCGGTTTATCACTTTTTTCCACATCAAAAACCTCAAAGGATTTATAGTCTTTCACTTCGAATAATTTAGGCGAAACTTTTACCGTACTTCCATCTTTAGAAAATAAGGTAAGTCTATAAACATTTGGTTGATCGTCATATCGAATAACTTGTAATATATCCGGAAGGTCAAAATCACGATTTAGCATCCATTCGCTTTTTCTATCTAATCCGTACCTCTTTTGCCAATCTTTAAATCCAAGTTTATTCCTTTTGGGAACATAAAATGGGGTGCCATTTTTGGTGAAATATTTGTTTTCGACTAACTGCCAATAATTAAAATATTTTTTGTCCAAATTATCAGCCCCGATATGCAAATAACCGCCATAAACCTTATTGTTATTGAACATTATAGACTTGGCATATAAAATCCGCAAGACGTTATTTCTACCTAATAGAATATTATTCTTTACCGAAACATTTTCAATTGGTGCATTAATATGAAAACCTAGGGTCAGACAGGGGGCATCACCATTTGCTTGATTAGTTTGAAAGTCAGTATTATGATACAATATGTTATTTACAATTTTTATATTCTTTGCAATATTTACCCCGTTGCGGTCATCTGTCCCCACTATAATATTATCAACGGGATTTTTGGCAGGTAACCCATTATTGAATAGCACATTATCGATTACCATAATATTTTTTACCCACTCCCTATTCGCATCCCGAGAGGCTGACCAAACTTCAATGCCCTTATAATAATTTCCAAAAATTATGTTCCCACCAATTAATCTGGTTTCAGTCTCACTGCTATTTTGAACATATATACCTTCCCCGGCACCGCGGCCGTTTCTACGAATAAAACCATTATCATAAATAAGGCAGTTAATAATTTTGGTGCCACCTGTGGTATTCCAAGAGCCAATACCCAATCCATTATTTCCGTGAATGGACAGATTTATAAATTCGCAATTGGTTCCTGAAAGGTGATCTATTCCAGCAAACTTTACAAAGTCTGGATGGTCTTCATTTCTAGTTTTCAGATGATATGGAGATATCTCGAAATCTCTAAAAACAACATTTGAACTTCTAATATTGAGAACTGCAGACTGTTTACTGTTTATATTTCCATTTAAAACAACCCTTTCATATGGCCTAGCAGTAACTATAATTTTCTTATATGTCTCACCATTTATAGATGAAGAAAAACGACCATTATATACACCGGCGTGTAACCAAATGACATCGCCACCTTTTAACTTTTTACTATTTAATGCAGTTTGAAGATCCCAGGGATGCTCCAAGCTTCCATCCCCAGACGGGGTACCAGGTGTTTTAGGATTTTCAGCAGGAAAAACATGATAACCTGATTGGCACCATGAAGACTGAACAATTAGAATTATTAGAAGGAATAGTCGATTCATAATTTGTTTTGATTCAATTTGCATGCCATGAAATGGAATTCTTTAATTTTAGAGGATTCAAAATTATGATTTCAGTACTAATTCCCATTTATAATTATACCGTCGCAAATCTTGTAAGGGAGATTCATAATCAGCTGATAGAAAGTGAGGTAACTTTTGAAATTATTTTGTTGGACGATAATTCCGATTTAGAGTTTATTAATCAATATCAGGAATTAAATGGTTTAGCTTATACTCATATAATATATTCAGAAAAGAATAGTGGCATTATAAGTGCAAGGAAAAAGCTTTCTGAACAATCTCAATATGAATGGCTTTTATTTTTGGATGCCGATGTGGAATTAACTTCAGAAAAATTCATCCGAAGTTATTTGTCTTTTATCAATAAGCAATATGAGGCAATTTTTGGGGGTTATTCATACTCCTATTTGCTTCAGGATGCAGAATATTCACTGAGATATTTTTACGGAAAATCTAAGGAAGCGAAAACAGCAAGGTATCGGAATTCTAGGCCGTACAAATTTGTTATTTCTGGAAATTTTGCAATAAAAAAGGTCACATATTTGAATTTAATTAAACGACTTGAGGGCTTGGGATATGGAAGTGATACATGCTTAGGAATTCTTTTAAAACAACAAAAAGTCCCAATTTACCATAGTGATAACCCAGTTAATCATAAAGGCTTAGATACGAACATCGAATATTTGAAGAAAATGGAAAAGGCGGCAGAAACTCTATTGAAGTTTGCTAACAAAAATGAAATTCCAAACATTGAGAACGACTTATTAAAAATCTATTTAAAATTAAAATCAATTCAATTAGATAAGACGATTGCTAAACTTTTTAGATTATCCAGAAATTCGATTCGGAAAAATTTGTTATCCTCAAAACCTAATATAAATCTACTCCAGTTATACCGATTGGGATACATTTGTTTTTATAGTCAACAAACTACCGAACTCACAAAATGACGTTTTCTGTAATCATAACGGTTTATAACAAGACCGAATTTATACAGGACACATTAAAAAGTGCGTTTGGTCAAACTTTTAAGGATTTTGAAATTATCGTTATCAATGATGGATCGACAGACGATAGCTTAGATAAAATTCGTGAACTTCAAAATGAAAAAACCAAAATAATAAATCAGGAAAACAGAGGTGTTTCGGCGGCGAGAAATAAGGGAGCAGAAATAGCGCTTGGTGATTATTTAGCATTTTTGGATGGTGATGATCTGTGGTTGCCGAATCATCTTGAAGTTCTTTTTAAGCTGATAGAAAACTATCCTGAGGCCGGTCTATATTGTACTGCCTATTCTCATATAAGGGAGGGTAAGATTTCTAGACGATCTGAACACTCATTAATTGCTAAGGAATTTTTTGGTATTGTAGAGGATTATTTTCAGAGTTCTATACCGGATTCTATCGCTTGGACTTCTGCAGTTTCAGTGAAAAAAATAATATTTCAAGAGTTAGAAGGTTTTAAAGATAATCTTAAATCCGGTCAGGATACTGAATTATGGGTTCGCATAGCATTAAATCATGACGTTGCTTTTTCCAATGAAGTGACTGTTTATCGAATGTTTTCCGAAAAATTAGATCACCTTTCAAATTCCAAATTTAGGGCAGATAGGGCCAAATGGTTGAATAATTTTAAGTCTGAAGAGAAAAATAATCATTCCTTAAGGCGCTATTTAAATTTTAATAGATTTTCGGCTGCACTGGACGCTAAAATTCATTTGAATGAACATTCCTTCAAAAATTTAGTATATCAAATAAACCCTAAAGACCTCAACCTAAAGCAAAAATTAATTCTTAGAATGTCTAGTAGCAATATCTTAAAACTGAAAAAACTTCAGAAATGGCTTTATAAAAATGGGGTGTATTTAAGCCCCTTTAAATAAAAGAAAGTCATCATACTCTCTAATATACTCATCCTCATTGAACTCGTTTGAGGCCAACACCAAACAAACTGCACCAGATGAAAAATTTAGTATTTCCCTCCAAACCCCAGTAGGAATAAATAACCCTTGATTTGGCTTATTTAGGGTAATTGTTTTTTTAAAAGCTGAATCATCCACCAAAATATCAAAACTGCCACTTAATGCGATAACTAAAGATTTTTGTTCTTTATGCGCATGGCCTCCTCTATAGGAATCGTGTGGAACATCGTATAAGTAATACACACGTTTAATTTCAAAGGGGATAATGTTTTTTTCAATAACCGCCAATTTCCCTCTTTCACTATGAACATCAGGTATCAAAATTTGTTTAATGTCATTAATCGTTGTCATTGAAAATTTGTTTTAATACATAAGCCCAATCTTTGGTAATTTCAGAAATGTCAAAACGTTGAACACTCTGTTTTGCATTCGATTTACATTTCAAATATAAACTTTCATCCCTCACCAATTTATTAAATGCCTCAGCTAATTTCAGAGGATTGTGGTTCTCTACTAATAAACCATTAAAACCATCCTGAATAATCTCAGAGGGACCACTTATTCCATCAACTGAAATTGTTGGAGTACCCACTGATAATGATTCTAATAAAATCATGGGAAAACCTTCATATCGGCTGGTTAAAACAGTAAAAAGCGCTTTTTTCATAAATGGAAAAGGATTAGGATCATAAGTGATAAAATGTATTGATTCTTCAAGTTTTCTTTGCCTTACAAAGTGTATTAAGGATTCCTTATCAGGACCATCACCCATAATAATCAAATGGATATTATTGACACTTAGAACAGAAGCTTCGTAGGAAGATATTAAGAGATGGAGATTTTTAACTCCCTCATCAATCCTTCCACTGAACAGAATGTATTTAAAATCAACGCTGATATGATTGGTTGATAATTGGGTATTCTCCTGAACGTCAATAGCATTATAAACATATAGTGATTTTACCCCATACAGTTCTTGTATTTTATTTTGGATATGCTGACTTACACCTAATAAGTAATTCTTGTTATATAAAAATTTGAAATATTGTCTGTTTACAGGAAGATAATTCTTTATGTTACCACTATGAACAACACTTAAAACCTTAGAATCTCGAAACAACATTTTCTGGAAAGTGAGTTCCTTAAAAAATTGAATTCTGGTTCGGTTATCTATGATTAAATCAAAGTTTTCTTTTTTAAAATATTTCTTAAGCATTCGCCATTTAAATACTTTCCGAAATAATGCTGAATGAAATTCTCGTTTTTCTTCTAGATTAAATAATTTCCCTGAATAATTATAATCTACTCCATTTAAAATAGTTACTATGTGAACCTCATGCCCTAAATTTTCTAAAATTCTAGAAATTGTAGCGGTAGATCTTGGCACACCCCCACCGGACAATTTCATGCATATAAGGCAAATTTTTTTATTTCTTAATGGAGACATTAAGGTCTATATTTGAAACAAAAGTATGTAATATCAATGAAGATATTGTTGTTGGGAGAATACAACTCTTCACATTATTCCCTTAAGGAGGGGTTAGAAAAACTAGGGCACGAAGCAATAGTCGTAGGTAGCGGTGATGGATTTAAAAAAAGGAAAGTTGATGTCCTTATTGATCATAGGTTTCGGTCAGGATTTCTAGGTTTATTCTCCAAAGCCCTTTATAAAATGACTAAGTTTCATTTACCATCCTGGTATGCTGAGCGGCAAATTAAAAAATCACTTCCCGATCCCGGGAATTTTGACATTGTACAGTTAATTAATGAATCAACTTTTAAAACCATCCCAAGGGTTGAAAAAAGAATATATAAGACCATTTTCAAAAGAAATAAAAATGTCTTTTTATTAAGTTGTGGCACGGATTATCCAAGTGTGAAATTTGCTAATGATGAAGGTTTTCAATATTCAATTCTTAGTCCATACAAAAATGGAAAGGGGACCAAAAAAGAATTTTGGCACGCCTTGATGTATTTAGAAAAGGATTTCATTAAACTACATAAATTTCTGTATTACCAGATTCGAGGAGTAATCCCTACTGATTTGGATTACTATATTCCCCTAAAAAACAATCCGAAATGTCTAAGCCTAATTCCTCATCCTATTAACACTGAAAGGATAAAATATATGCCTCTATCTATTACTGAGCCAATCATTATTTTTCATGGCATAAATCGTAACCATTATCATAAAAAAGGAAATTATTTATTTAAAAAAGCCTTATCCATTCTAAAACCGAAATATGGGAATAAGGTAAAAGTAATTGAAGTTGAAAACCTCCCTTACAATGAATATATTGATAGTTTCGATAAAGCTCATATTATATTAGACCAAGTTTTTGCATACGATCAAGGTTACAATGCACTTGAGGCCATGGCCAAAGGTAAAGTAGTATTTACGGGAGCTGAAAAGGAATGGTTAGACTATTATAACCTTACAGAAGATACCGTAGCCATTAATGCATTGCCAAATGTCCAGGCCATTGTTGAAAAATTAGAGTGGCTAATAGAAAACCCCTGCGAGATGGAAAAAATTTCCTTAAATGCGAGAAATTTTGTGGAGAAAGAACACAATTATATTTTAATTGCAAACAAGTTTTTGGAGAATTGGAAAAATGCCTCTATCCATTAATCCTCAATCTCAATTCCAGCGAAATCCTAGTGGTATTTGGATTTAAATTTACCGCCGCACCATGGATTAAAAATGGTGTAAAAATTAGGGCTTCTCCATACAATGGATTTGGGCGGTACAATTTAAACGGTCCGTCGGTAGTTTTAAGAATACATGGGACATAATAAGTGTTACCATTAATTTTGGCCGATTTAGCAGATGTACGAACAATATATTTTTCGCTCAACAAATGACTACCTGGCAAAACAGGCAATGAAGACAATTTATTGCAGCCAGCAATAGGAACCCATAAATTTAAAATATCCCTCCAATAAGATAAATAACCATCTCGGTGTGGAGGGTTAATATCTAAACTGTTGGGGCGAGATATCCTTAACTGCACATGAGTTTTATTCAATTCGGGAATAAAGGATGATAATTTGAGATGCAAATGCTCCCCAATTTTATCACATAAATCATTAATATTAAAGTTGAAATCTGAAATTTCTAGATTTCTTGTTCTTTCGATAACTTTTTGATGATGGTGGTCTGTAGAAACAAACCTGTGGTATTCCTCTAAACTAAAGGAAGTGAGGTCAGTTTCAGGTATGGCTTTACCAATTATATCAATTAATAAACGATTAATTTCCTCCTTTAAATCGCCAAACTCAACCTTATCAAGGATTTCAATATTATCATACCCCAAACCAGACCAAGGCAAATGATTTATCAAACAGTCTGTGGTAGAATATAAAATCTCATCATCACCAATAAAAAATTTTCCCTCGACTTCAAAAGAAAATTCTTCTCCATCTATAAAAATTTTACAATTTTCCTTCATTAAACGAGATCAAACTTGTTTTAAAATTAGAGGTTTTCGAAACATATAAAGGAGGATCAAAAAATAAAAACAATAATTTAAAAAATAACCAATTACCACACCCTGAATCCCATATATTCTGATGAAATACGTACTAAGAAGGTAAAATAATCCGACCGAAATTAATTCAGTAATAACATATGAAAAGATCATTTTCTTGGCTAAAAATTGGTAGGAAATAACCAATGCCATCACTTTAACAAGATCCCCTAACAATTGAAATAAGAACAAATTTTTCATGGGAAGAAACTCCTCGGTAAAAACCAGTTTAATTATTTGCTCTCTGAGAAAGTAAATTACAATTAAACCAATGCCAAACCACGGCAATATTGATTTGTAAAAATTGAAGACCTCTTTCCTGAAAACAAGTGAATCTTCAGCTCCAGAAAATTTGGGAAGAATATACAGGGTTAACAACGTACTTATAAACATCAGATAATATCTGGACAATCGATTCATTCCTTCCCAATATCCAGCCTCTGCGGATCCCAAATTTGAAATGATATAATTCCTAATAATAATATAAACCAATGGTAATAAAATGGCCGATACTAATGCCATAATGGAATATCCCCCAAGTTTCAACAAATATGTTTTACAGAAAGATTTCTTTGATAATTGACTAAGAATAGGTTTTATAATTGGTCTATAAAACAAAAGAATAAATAATAGGGCCACCTCTGAAAGTACGACAGCTATAAGAGCGCCCTTTAATAAATAATTCCAAATTAAAACTATGGTAATGGTTGCTGCCAGAATCTGGCCAGCAATTTGAATTTGTAAAAGTTTTTTGAATTCTGATCGACCATTTAAACTGGCCATGAACAAGGTATTTAAACTCAATAATGGCAAGGTGACCCCAAAAATTATTAGGACATATGAAAAAACAGTATTACCAGAGAATAGGTAGGCCGCGAGATCACTAGAATAAAAGGAAAGTACTATTCCTAGTAATACAGATATTACAATCACGCTTAAAAATGATGTGGAGATTAATTTGGTATTTTCTTGAGACTTTTCCTTGTTCTCAGCTAAGTACCTTACGATTCCATTATAAAAACCAAGAGTAGAAAAGGAGCGTAACCCATTAAAAAAATCTCGAAGGTTCCCAACCATAGCCAACCCTGAAGGCCCTACATAATATGCTAGAACTTTAGAGGTTAAAAAACCAACCAACATACGTATAACTACTGACAGCGAGTTTATGGAAGCTATCCTCAGCAATAAAGTCCTATCAAAAAAATTTAGAAGTCGTCTCAAAACGAGGACAATTTAAGGCAATTATTTGTTGTCATTGCCAATCACCCTGAACATAGAAGTTCCGAAGATTAAGAGGATAATTCCATAATACATTAAATGACTGAAAAAATGACCCATTACTACACCTTCCAGTCCAAATATATCTATTAGGTAAACACTAGAGAAGTAAAGCATTACAACCAAAAACAATTCTATTATCACAAAATGCATAAACATTTTTTTGGCGATAAATTGATAGGCGATTACAATTGAAAGGACTTTTAGAAAATCACCCATCAATTGCCAGAAAAACAAATCTGTTGCGGGCAAAAAATCATCTGTAAAAAACAATTTTATAATCCAATATCTCAATAAATAAATAACAACCAGACCTATTACTAGAACAGGAATTATGGCCTTATATAATTTTTTTATTTCCTCTTTAACCGCAATTTTAGTTTTTAAATTTTGAAACTTCGGGACTATATAAAGAGCTATTACAGAATTAACGAATAACAGGTAATAATCAGAAAGTCGGTTAATTGCTTCCCAATAACCAGCTTCAGAAATACCAACAGTACTTATAATATATTTCCTTATGAAGATATAAACCAAAGGCAGCCCAACGGAAGTAACAAGAGCCATTAAAGCAAATGGGCCAAAGCGTTCTAAAGTTTTTATACTCACATTACTGATCTTAACCTGGGAAACTAGACTTCTTCGATTTATTACGCCAATGGCCGTAATCATAAAGACCAAAGAGGGGGCAATAACTGACGCAATCAAGGCACCATCTATATTATTTTGGTAGATCAGTACTAAGGTTATTAACACACCTAAAACCTGTCCAATTATATTAATGATAAGAAGTAGCTTATATTTTGAAAATCCATTTAGTATGGAAAAGCAAAACATATTCAATGAATAAAAAGGCAGCGCTAAGGCAAAAATCTTAATAATGTAACTGAAATTATACCCAGAGGTGAAAAGAAATGAATTGAAGAATTCTGCATTATAATAAAATATAAATGACAAAATGAAAGTGCTAAAAAAGCCTAAATAGTAGGCTGTAGAAATCGTTTCACTTAGTCTAAAAATATTGCTCTTAAAAACTGAGATGTGCTTTACTAACCCCTTATAAAAACCAAGTATGGCAAAGGATTGGGCGGCAGTTACAAAATTGCGAATATTACCAATTAACGCCATACCTTCAACACCAATTAATAAGGCAATGGCCTTGGAAGTAATTAACCCAGCCAAAATTTTTGTAATAATTGTAGCCGTATTAAGTTGAGCCACCCTTATTAGAACATGGTCATTAATGTACCTTAGTAGTTGCTTCAATTAGTAACTATTAACAGCGTCTATAATTTTTTTGATGTCAGTTTCTGGAAGTAATGGATGCAATGGCAAGCTAATAATATTTGCTGAAAAATCAGAATTAGATTTAGAAGGTTTATTCACAAAGTTGTTTAATATAATTTCATCTTTCAATAACTGTGGGTAATGAATGTTAAAACCTATTTCTTTAGCCGTAAGATATTCAATGAAATGTGGGCGATTTTCAACCTTTATAACGAAAGCATAAAACACATGACTTTTAATGTTTTTGATTGTTGGTAACTTCACCTTGGAATTAATTATTTCTGAACAGTATCGTATTGCTATTTTTCTCCTAACCTCATTATCAGAATCTAATTCTTTTAATTTAACAGATAATATTGCTGCTTGAATCGAATCTAACCGACTATTAAAACCTATTTCAGAATAATTCCCATCCAGGTTTTTTCCATAATTCCTAATTTTCAAAATATGTTCAAATAATTCCTGATCATTTGTGGTTATGGCACCTCCGTCACCTAAGCAACCTAAATTTTTGGTCGGATAAAAACTAAAGGCAGCCGCATGCCCAAAAGATCCTGCCTTCTGCCCATTTTCATTTTCAGCTCCATGTGCTTGGGCCGCATCCTCAATTACCAAAATATTCTGAGTTTTGGCAACAGAAAGAATTTCACCCATGTCGCATAATTGACCATACAAATGGACTGGAATTATGGCCTTAGCGTGATTAATCTCAGCCAATATATCCTTTAAATCTAAATTATAGGTTTCAGGATTTGGGTCAACCAATAGAGGTTTCAAACCAGCATGTATTACTGCCAGTGCCGTAGCAATGAAAGTATTTGTAGGAACTATAACACCATCCCCCTTCTTTAATTTTCCTAATTCAACATAAGATTTTAAAATTAGGGTTAAAGCATCTAACCCAGAATTTACACCTACACAACAATTGGTACCACAATAATCTGAAAACAATTTTTCAAACTTCTCTACAGAATTACCTAGTATTAAATTGTCCCCACTTATAATTTCATTTAATGACTCTTGGTAACTTGATAAGAACCGTCCATTAATTTTATTTAAAGGCAAATATTCAATCATCCTAAATAGTTTTCCAAAAAACGATAGTTTTTGGTTTCAACCATATAGGTGGAATGCTGAACCATTCGAGCGCCAAAACCTTCCTTCCAATACAATAGGCTTTCATTAATACTACTACCAGAATCTATTGAGGAATGACCAAAATCAAAAAAATCTTTATGGTTAAAAACTTCATTTATTAGATGATGATGCAGAAAATCAATACTTCCCAATTCATTTTTAAACTCGTTCCCTGAAATATACTGCATATGCGCTACATATTTAGTTTCAAAAACGGTTGCTCCGGCAACAATATTATCTTGTTGGTAAACATTAAATTGCCTTATATTTTTTGGGAATTCAGTTTTTAAATTGTCTATTTCCTGTAACGCATGGACAGGAAAAACATTATGCTTATTCTGTAGATTAGGAATTAAAATATCATTCCAAAAACTAGAAAATTCTTTTTCCTCCTTTATAACCAAACCGTTAACCATTCCTCGTTTTATACCCTGTTTTCGATCTCGAGCAATTCTAAATGGATTTCTTAAATCTATAACTGAAAGGCCATCCATTCTTTTGATTGATGCTTCGGCTTTATGAAGTATTAAGGTCAATGCATCATTTGGTTGCGAACAGTAAATATGTGGAATTGGTTTTATGACTAATTCTGAAAACCCCTCCTCTTCTAAAAATTTGAGAAGATCACAAAAAATCTGATAAATCTTGTTAAACTTGACATTGGCCCTATAAACAAGGCTACCGTAAGTCAAGCCTTGGTGGGAGTAAATTATTCCATCTTTATGATTAGCTGGTAGGACCGCCAATAATTCATCTCCTTCATAAAACATTAGTGAAAAATCTTGAAATCGATCTTTATGATAATCCATAAAATGGCGATTATGCAAAAAAGTGCCATTCTTAGAATTGGCGACTAATGTGTTCCATTCTACTAAATACTTCTCAGAATATCTTACGATTTGCAATTGCTTGATGATAACTCCAAACTTTTAGAACATAAATTTATGAATGTAATTGCATTTGTGGTTTGGAAAAGGTAATCATTTAAAAACAAAAAGGGATTTAACTTTACCTAGTTGGCAAAGTTAAATCCCTAATTTTTAATTTGAAGGTTATATTAGGCTGTTTTAGTCCTTTTACGATCTACCTCTTTCAATAAGATTTTTCTTAATCGAAGATTCTTTGGAGTGACCTCTACATATTCATCTTTTTGAATATACTCCAATGCCTCTTCCAATGAGAATTTGATAGCCGGAACTATCCTAGCCTTATCATCTGCACCAGAAGAACGAACATTCGACAATTTCTTAGTTTTGGTCACATTTACAACCATATCATCCCCACGTGAGTTTTCGCCAATTACCTGACCCTCATAAATATCTTCACCTGGATCAACAAAAAATCTACCTCGTTCTTGAAGTTTATCAATTGAATATGGAATTGCTGTACCATTCTCCATGGATACCAAACTTCCATTTTGCCTTTCAGGTATGCCGCCTTTCAGTGGCTGGTATTCTTTAAATCTGTGCGCCATAATTGCTTCACCAGCTGTTGCAGTAAGCAGCTGGTTTCTAAGGCCGATAATTCCTCTAGAAGGAATTTCAAATTTACAAACCATTCGTTCACCCTTAGATTCCATGCTTAACAATTCACCTTTTCTAATGGTAACCATTTCAATGGCCTTGCCGCTCACTTCTTCAGGTAAATCGATAGTCATTTCTTCAACCGGCTCACACTTAACTCCATTTATCTCTCTTATAATAACTTGAGGCTGTCCAATTTGAAGTTCATAACCCTCCCTTCTCATCGTTTCAATAAGAACAGAAAGGTGAAGAACACCTCTACCAAATACCATGAATTTATCAGCACTGTCAGTTTCTTCAACTCTTAAGGCTAAATTCTTTTCCAATTCTTTGGTTAAGCGCTCTTTAATATGTCTTGAAGTCACATATTTTCCATCCTTACCGAAGAAAGGTGAATCATTAATAGTGAAAAGCATACTCATTGTAGGTTCATCAATTGCAATAGTTTTTAAGGCTTCAGGATTCTCAAAATCAGCTACGGTATCCCCAATTTCAAAACCTTCCAAACCTACTATAGCACAAATATCTCCAGCCTCTACTAAATCTACTTTCTTACGTCCAAGACCTTCAAAAACATGAAGCTCTTTAATTTTAGAGGTAATCACATTTCCATTTCTTTTTACCAAAGATATGTTCATACCGGATTTTAAAACCCCTCTTTGAAGCCTGCCTATGGCAATTCTACCTGTAAACGAAGAGTAATCTAAAGAAGTAATGAGCATTTGAGTATTTCCTTCCAAAACAATTGGTTCAGGTATATGCTCAATTACCATATCCAATAATGGCTCTATATTTTGAGTTTGTTGTTGCCAATCCTCACTCATCCAATTTTGCTTTGCAGAACCGTAAACTGTTGGGAAATCTAACTGCCACTCCTCGGCCCCTAATTCAAACATTAAATCGAATACAGCTTCATGCACTTCATCTGGAGTACAATTCTCTTTATCAACTTTATTGATAACAACACATGGTTTAAGACCCAATGAAATAGCCTTTTGAAGCACAAAACGTGTTTGTGGCATAGGGCCTTCAAAAGCGTCCACCAAAAGTAAAACACCATCTGCCATATTCAAGACTCGCTCCACTTCTCCTCCAAAATCCGCGTGGCCAGGGGTATCGATGATGTTAATTTTAGTTCCTTTATAATTAACAGAAACATTTTTAGATGTAATTGTAATACCTCTTTCACGTTCCAAATCATTATTATCAAGGATAAGTTCTCCAGTGGTTTCATTCTCACGAAACAATTCACAGTGGTGTAAAATCTTGTCAACCAAGGTAGTTTTTCCGTGGTCTACGTGGGCAATGATTGCTATATTTCGAATGTTTGCCATTTGCTTTTAAAAATTAAGGCGCAAAGGTACGTCTTATTTTCTCATCCTAATTCATAATAAATCAATAATTTTTTATGATGCCATTGGTTAACTGCTTTACTTTCAGAAAGATTAAAAATTCTGGCTAGCACGTTATTTTGGTATCTTTGTATCAAATTGAAAATAGATGGATCTAACCTCAATACCCAATATCAAACACCTTAACGAGAATAATTTCTTCTTGCTATGTGGTCCGTGTGCTATCGAAGGAGAAGAAATGGCATTAAGGATTGCAGAGAAAGTGGTTTCTATCACGGAAAAGTTAAAAATACCTTACGTATTCAAAGGAAGCTTCAAAAAAGCGAATAGAAGCCGTGTAGATAGTTTCACTGGGATTGGTGATGTAGAAGCCCTTAAAATATTAAGAAAAGTAAGTGAAACTTTTAACGTTCCTACTGTTACAGATATTCATGAGATAAGCGATGCAAAGCTGGCGGCGGAATACGTAGATGTATTACAAATTCCGGCTTTTCTAGTAAGACAAACAGATTTGGTAGTAGCTGCTGCTGAAACCGGCAAAACAGTAAATCTTAAAAAGGGCCAATTCATGAGCCCAGAATCTATGAACCATGCGGTTCAAAAAGTATTTGATTCTGGAAATCAAAATGCCCTAATTACAGACCGAGGCACAATGTTTGGCTATCAAGATTTAATTGTTGATTTCAGAGGAATACCTACAATGAGAACATACGCCCCTGTTGTTTTGGACGTTACTCATTCTCTTCAACAGCCTAACCAAAGCGAAGGGGTTACAGGAGGAAGGCCTGAGATGATAGAAACAATTGCCAGAGCAGGCGTTGTAAATAATGTCGATGGCTTATTTGTTGAAACACATTTCGATCCGAAAAACGCCAAGAGTGACGGGGCCAATATGTTACATCTGGATAAGTTGGAAGGCCTACTGACTCGATTAGTAGATATTCGAAAAACAATAAATCAATTTTAAATAAAAAAAACCATCGAATTTCTTCGATGGTTTTTTTTATTATTTATAACCGAAACTAGTTTTCTTCCGGAAGTTTACCTTTATCCTTTAAAGTATCATACATGATTGGTGTAGCGATAAATACCGATGAATAGGTACCAACCACAATACCTACAATAATTGCAAAGAGTAAATCCCTTAATGACTCTGCACCAAAAAAGAACATTGCCAATAGTACAATTAAGGTGGTAAAGGACGTATTTAAAGTTCTGCTTAATGTATTATTAATGGCTTCATTAATATGTTTCCCTCCTTTAAATCCTCCCTTTTCAGCCAAGGTCTCTCTAATCCTATCAAATACAACCACAGTATCGTTCAAGGAATAACCGATCACCGTTAAAATTGCAGCGATAAAGGCTTGATCTATTTCCATGCTGAATGGCATGATTGTGTATAACAGCGAATAAACACCTAATACTATAATCACATCGTGGAAGACTGCAGCAACTGCACCAAGAGAAAACTGCCATCTTCTAAATCTAATCAATATATATAAGAATACTACAACTAATGATCCAAGGACCGCCCAAACGGACGATTGTTTAATATCATCCGCAATTGTGGGACTCACTTTACTTGAAAACATCTTACCGATTTTCGCATCTCCAGATCCATCGACAAATTCAGCATAAGTAATACCTTCTGGCAAAAATGGTTTTAATGATTCAAACAACATTGTTTGTACTTCTTCATCTGCCTCAGCCGAGTTTTCGTCAACCTTATATTTAGTAGAAATTTTCAATTGATGGTCACCTCCAATTGTTTTTACTTCAGCACTTCCAAAAGCGTCATTCAATGCCACTTTCACTGCTTCATTATCAACATCTTGAGCGAATCTAACTTGATACGTACGACCTCCAACGAAATCAATACCCTGATCCAAACCACGCGTAAAAAGAGACGTTAAACTGATTACCAATAAAATTCCAGAAACGACATAGGCCATTTTACGTTTACTTATGAAGTTGAATTTTATATTTCTAAACCAATTTTTAGTAATAGGAGTTGAAAAATCTAATCTCTGATTTTTTCTAACACTCCAATCTACTAATAATCGCGTAATAAATATTGCTGTAAACAATGATGTAACAATACCTATTAACAAGGTAGTTGCAAATCCTTTAATTGGTCCTGTACCAAAAACAAATAAGATTATACCTGTTAATCCGGTAGTAATGTTCGCATCTAAAATTGAAGAAAGTGCATAAGAAAAACCATCCTTAACCGCCTCCTTCATTGCTTTTCCTTTATTGATTTCCTCTCTTACACGTTCAAAAATAAGTACGTTCGCGTCCACTGACATACCAAGAGTTAAAACGATACCCGCTAAACCAGGTAATGTAAGAACCGCTCCTAGTCCAGAAAGTACACCAAAAATTAGAAGGATGTTGAACAACAAGGCTATATCAGCATAAATACCAGCCTTACCATAATAAAAGAGCATCCAACAAACAACTAATAATAACGCAATTCCAAATGAAAGGGACCCACTTTCGATAGCTTCTTGACCTAATGAAGCTCCAACTTCATCAGCTTGAACGATGTCAGCATGGGCAGGAAGTTTACCCGCTCTAAGAACGTTTGCCAAGTCGGTTGCTTCATTGACGGTGAACGATCCTGAAATTTCTGAATTACCTCCAGAAATCGGACCAGTTGAAACCCCTGGAGCTGAGTAAACGATACTATCTAAAACAATAGCAATTTGACTTTGGTTCTGATATGCCCTTCCAGTCATATCTTCCCAAATTTTAGCACCTTTTCCGTTCATTTGCATGCTTACGGTAGGCTCCCCTCTTTGGTTATAGGCTTGCCTTGCATCCGTAATTACCGCACCACTTAACTCAGGTTCGTTATCTCTATTTCCCTTAATTGCATATAAATCCGCAAATTGGCTACCATCCGCTTCCTTACCCCAAGCAAATCTAACATAACGTTGTTCTGCCGGTAAAAATGAACGGTATTGCGGATCATTTAAATAGGTTAATACCTTTCTTTTGTCCTTAGAATTAAAAGTAGCAATGACAGGACCACCATTTCCCAAAGCAACAATCCCTAACGGATTTTGGTTTTCTATATTAGTGGAATCTGAAGCGATTTCACCAGTAAGTTCTGCAATTTTATCCTGTTCAGTCTGGGTACTATCACTTACCTCCTCAGTTTCCGCAACTTCCGAATTTTCTTGTTCTTGTTGAACCAATGCTTGGTTTACTTGGAGCACATAAGAGGCCATTTCTTCAGTTCTATATACATCCCAGAATTCTAATTGAGCTGTACTCTGAAGTAATTTTTTTATTCTTTCTACATCTCTAGCCCCTGGTAATTCAACCAAAATTCTACCTGTACTACCAAGTCTCTGAATGTTAGGTGATGTAACACCAAATTTATCGATACGCTTTCTTAATACTTCAAAGGCAGATACTATAGATTCGTCAACTTTTCTACGAAGAATACTTTTAACTTCATCGTCAGACATATTAATATTTACCTCGTCACTCAAAGTACGGTTGGCAAAAATGTCAGGAGAAGCTAATTTGGTATCACCTTTAATTTCATCGAAAGCCTGGAAAAAAGATTCTAAATAGGAATCCTGCGAATCCTTCTGAATTTCTTCAGCTCTATCTAAGGCTTGGTTAAATACCGGATCCTTACTCTTGTTTGCTAGACCTTCTAGAATATCCCTTACAGAAATTTGAAGAATTACATTAATTCCTCCTTTAAGGTCTAAGCCTAAATTCATGGCTTTCTCCTTAACCTCATTGTAAGTGAATTTAGCAATACCGATGTCAAAAACATCTATAGTATTCAATGAATCTAAATAACGAAGCTCCTCAGCATTTCTTAAATCTGGATTATCAAATTTACTTGCCGCGTGTGCTTCAGCCTCATCCTCAATCTGATTAGCTTTAAAGGTAAATGATAGCTGATAGATACTTACCAACCCAAATAAAACCGCAAAAAGCTTTACCAATCCTTTGTTTTGCATTATTATTTTATTTTATAGCGATCGAATTTTTTAAAACGTGCAAATATATGATTTCAAGTATGAAATGCCAATTAATTCTTTTTAAATAATGGCAAGGTAAAAAGTGCTAATTTTTGATAAACGAACTACACATTTATAAATATAAGAAGTAGCTCTTTCAAGTTACAATTCAACTTCCAAATGCACATCAATACAATAAACATTTACGGAAAGTTTTTAGAATTGCAAAATGAAAAATATTGAAAACTTTCTTTTATGATTTTTGTCATAGAAATTATTTTTTTGTCAACTTTTTATTGTTCATAAATTTTTATATATCTGATTATAAATAAATTAACAACTTTTTCTTGACAACTTTTTCAATTTTAGATTTAAGGAAACCTACATCTTTTATATATTCACATCCAGAAATTACCTATTTAACTAAACACAAACAACTATGCAGGTCGAGGCGCCAAAAAAGATTCAAAAAACATATACCCAAGAGGAGGCTTTCGAAGCTTCACTTGCCTATTTCAAAGGGGACGATTTAGCAGCAAGGGTATGGATTAATAAATACGCTCTAAAAGATTCAGATGGAAATTTATACGAAAAATCTCCTGAAGATATGCATTGGCGGATTGCTAAAGAAATTGCACGAATTGAACAAAATTACCCAAATCCTATGACGGAACAGGAAGTTTTCGATTATATATCAGGCTTCAGATATATTGTACCTCAAGGTAGCCCTATGGCCGGAATAGGAAATAAATTTCAAGTCGGCTCACTTTCAAATTGTTTTGTTATTGGAAATGACGGCAATAGTGATTCTTATGGCGGGTTGATGAAAATTGATCAGGAGCAGGTTCAATTAATGAAAAGACGTGGAGGAGTGGGACACGACCTGTCGCACATTAGGCCTAAGGGCTCCCCGGTAAAAAATTCGGCTTTAACATCAACCGGAATAGTTCCTTTCATGGAACGCTACTCAAACTCTACAAGAGAGGTCGCTCAAGATGGACGTCGAGGCGCATTGATGCTTTCTGTTTCAATCAACCATCCTGATGCGGAAGATTTTATTGACGCAAAAATGGAACAAGGGAAAGTAACTGGAGCAAATGTATCAGTAAGGATCGATGATGGTTTCATGCAAGCTGTTGAAAACAAATCATCATATAATCAAACTTATCCGACCTTTTCGAAAAATCCAGTGTACAAAAAAGAGGTCAATGCAGAAGAGCTTTGGAAAAAAATTGTTCATAATGCATGGAAATCGGCTGAACCGGGAATTCTTTTTTGGGATACCATAACAAGAGAATCCGTGCCCGATTGTTATGCGGATTTAGGATATAAAACTGTTTCTACAAATCCGTGCGGAGAAATCCCACTGTGCCCATACGATTCTTGTAGACTTTTAGCTATAAATCTATTTTCCTACGTAAACTCCCCTTTTACTAAAAAGGCCAAATTTGATTTTGATTTATTCAAAAAGCATATTGCAGCTGCTCAGAGAATAATGGATGATATTATTGATTTAGAACTTGAAAAAGTCGATACCATCCTCGCAAAAATTGATGCAGATCCTGAATCTGATGAAATTAAAAGAGTTGAAAGGAATTTATGGGTTAATATCAGAACAAAAGCTTTAGAAGGTAGACGCACTGGTATAGGAATTACTGCAGAGGGAGATATGTTAGCTGCTCTTGGAATAAAGTATGGCAGCAAAGAAGGAAATGATTTTTCTGAATTAATCCATAAAACCATAGCAGTAGAAGCGTATAAAGCTTCTGTTGAAACGGCCAAGGAACGTGGACCATTCACTATATATGATTCTGAAAGGGAAAAAGACAACCCATTTATCCTTCGATTAAAACAAGAGGATGAGAAGCTATATTATGACATGCTTGAGTATGGCCGTCGAAATATTGCTTTATTAACAATTGCCCCAACAGGTACGACAAGTTTAATGACACAAACTACGTCAGGCATCGAACCGGTTTTTCTACCAGTTTATAAAAGAAGAAGAAAGGTAAACCCTAATGATAAAAATGCCCGTATAGATTTTGTAGACGAAGTTGGCGATTCTTGGGAAGAGTATGTTGTATTCCATCATAGATTCAAGCAATGGATGGAAGTAAACGGTATTTCTACAGATAAAAACTACTCACAAGAAGAATTGGATAAACTAATCCTAAAATCACCATATAGTGGTGCAACCTCTAACGATGTTGATTGGTTGAGCAAGGTGCGCATGCAAGGTGCAGTTCAAAAGTGGGTTGACCACAGCATAAGTGTAACTATTAATTTACCAAACGATGTATCTGAAGAATTAGTTGGCGACCTATATATGGAAGCTTGGAAAGCTGGCTGTAAAGGTGTAACTGTTTACCGCGATGGTTCTAGGAGCGGTGTGTTGATTTCAAACGACGAGAAAAAAGAGGAAGATGAAACAGACACACTAACCAATTTCCCTACGAAACGACCTCAAGTTTTGAATGCAGATGTAGTGCGTTTCCAAAACAACAAGGATAAATGGATTGCCTTTATAGGTTTAATAGACGATAAACCCTATGAAATATTTACAGGATTAGCTGATGATGAAGACGGAATTTTGATACCTCGTTGGGTTGAAGATGGTCTGATTATTAAAAATCGAAATGAAGATGGCACGTCTAGGTATGATTTTCAATATAAGAATAAGCGAGGCTACAAAACGACTATAGAAGGCTTATCACACAAATTTAATCCTGAATTTTGGAACTACGCTAAACTAATTTCAAGTACATTAAGGCATGGCATGCCGATTGAGAACGTTGTTAATCTTATTAATGGCTTACACTTTAAAGATGAAAGTATCAATACTTGGAAGAACGGAGTTGCCCGGGCTTTAAAGCGCTATATAGAAGATGGCACAATGGCTTCCAAGGCCAAATGTGAAAATTGTAATTCTACGGAATTAATCTACCAGGAAGGTTGTTTAACCTGCAAGGATTGCGGTTCTTCCAAATGCGGATAGAGAATGGCAACCAAAGAAAAAGCCGCCTATTGGCGGCTTTCTCATTTTAATAACGTGATTAAATTCTAAAATTCTAACAAATCGTTGGTTTTACGAACACCTTGAGCGCTCTCTGAAATATGAGCTTTTTCTGCATCAGTCAATTCAATTTCAACAATTTGCTCAATACCTTTTCTGCCCAAAATTACAGGCACACCGATACAAATATCACTTAACCCATATTCCCCATTAAGAAGTGTAGAACAAGGAATCATTTTCTTTTGGTCGCAAGCAATGGACTGAACCAAAGCACTAACTGCCGCTCCAGGCGCATACCAAGCAGAAGTCCCTAATAGCTTAGTTAAAGTTGCTCCCCCAACCTTAGTGTCTTCTTTAACTTGATTTAATCTTTCTTCTGAAAGAAATTTAGATACAGGCACACCATTTCTAGTTGCCATACGAGTTAGAGGTACCATACCTGTATCGCTGTGGCCTCCAATAACCATTCCATCAACATCGCTAATAGGGGCACCTAAAGCTTCAGCCAAACGGTATTTGAAGCGTGCAGAATCTAACGCACCACCCATTCCAATAATTCTATGTTTAGGCAAACCTGTTGCTTTATGCACCAAATACGTCATAGTATCCATTGGGTTACTTACAACAACAATTATTGTCTCAGGCGAATGTTCAATTAAATTTGAAGAAACCGTCTTTACGATACCGGCATTAATCCCAATTAATTCTTCGCGGGTCATTCCAGGTTTTCTAGGGATTCCAGAAGTAATTACACAAATATCACTGCTAGCTGTTTGAGAGTAATCATTTGTCACTCCTGTTATTTTGGTGTCAAAACCATTAAGTGAAGCCGTTTGCATTAGGTCCATCGCCTTACCTTCAGCATATCCTTCTTTTATGTCTAATAAAACAACTTCACTTGCAAAATTTTTCATTGCAATATATTCCGCGCAACTTGCCCCAACGGCACCAGCTCCAACAACTGTAACTTTCATTTTATATGTAATTTTTTATGATTAAAATTTACCCACAAATTTAAGCCTTTTCACAATTTTTGAGTAGGTAAATCGTAAGTAAATGCTTAAAAACATAGATATGCATCATACCTAAAAATCAAAAGGGCAATTTCTTCTACAAAATTGCCCTTTTCAAATTTATTGAATGATTCTTACGCATCTATATTAGCATAAATTGCATTCTTTTCAATGAATTCTCTTCGTGGAGGAACCTCATCACCCATTAACATGGAGAAGATTCTATCGGCCTCACTACCATTGTCAATATTCACTTGTCTCAAAGTCCTAAATTCCGGATTCATGGTAGTGTCCCACAATTGCTCCGCATTCATTTCTCCAAGACCTTTGTATCGTTGGATACTTACACTTCCACCAAATTCCTCAGCATAGGCATCTCGTTCTTTATCATTCCATGCATATGCCTTTTTCTGACCTTTTTTAACTAAGTATAAAGGCGGTGTCGCAATATACACATGCCCATTCTCAATCAATTCCTTCATATATCTAAAAAAGAATGTTAGAATCAATGTTGCAATGTGGCTACCATCGATATCGGCATCACACATAATTACAATTTTATGGTACCTCAATTTTGAAAGGTTAAGAGCCTTACTATCCTCTTCGGTTCCAATCGTAACGCCAAGAGCTGTGAAGATGTTTTTTATTTCTTCATTTTCAAAGACTTTGTGCTGCATGGCTTTTTCAACATTCAAAATTTTACCCCTTAATGGTAAAATTGCTTGAAAGTTTCTATCTCGTCCTTGTTTTGCTGTCCCACCTGCGGAATCACCCTCTACCAAGAACACTTCACATTTAGCAGGGTCTTGCTCAGAACAATCACTTAGCTTTCCAGGTAATCCACCTATACTCATCACCGTTTTCCGCTGAACCATTTCGCGAGCCTTTTGGGCTGCATGGCGCGCTTGGGCTGCAAGAATAACTTTCTGTACGATTATTTTAGCGTCGTCTGGATGCTCCTCCAAATAATCCGTAAGCATTTCTGAAACTGCCTGTGAAACCGAAGCCGATACTTCACGGTTACCGAGCTTGGTTTTTGTTTGACCTTCAAACTGTGGTTCCGCAACTTTTACAGAAATAATTGCTGTTAAACCTTCACGAAAATCATCTCCAGAAATATCGAATTTCAATTTATCGGTCATACCCGATGAATCGGCATATTTTTTCAGGGTGTTTGTGAGCCCCCTCCTAAATCCGGAAAGATGGGTACCCCCCTCATGGGTATTTATATTATTTACGTAAGAATGTAAATTCTCCGCATAAGAAGTATTATAGATCATTGCCACTTCAACCGGAATATCATTCTTTTCACCTTCAAAAGCAATAACCTCTTGAATAATCGGCTCTCTATTTCCGTCTAAATATTTTACAAATTCAGTAAGACCTTCATTAGAATGGAATGTTTCACCCTCATAATTACCATCTTTATCAACTGCCCTTCTATCCTCGAGATGTATGGTAATACCTTTGTTCAAATAAGCAAGTTCTCGCATCCTACTTGCAAGAGTATCGTAATTATACTCTAAAGTTTGAGTAAATATTTGATGGTCTGGCTTAAAAGTAACCAAGGTTCCAGTTTCATCACTATCTCCGACAGTCTTTACAGGATATAGGGTTTTACCTCTTTCATACTCTTGCTCCCATATATGACCTTCCCTATAAACCGTTGCCTTTAAATGTTCAGAAAGGGCATTCACACAGCTTACACCAACTCCGTGTAAACCACCTGAAACCTTATATGAATCCTTATCAAATTTTCCACCGGCCCCGATTTTGGTCATTACAACTTCCAAAGCAGAAACACCTTCCTTCTTATGAAGCCCCACAGGAATCCCTCGACCATTATCCTTTACGGAAATGGAATTATCTTCATTTATTATTACCGTAATAGTATCACAATGGCCGGCTAATGCCTCATCAATTGAGTTATCGACAACTTCATATACCAAGTGATGTAAACCACGCACTCCAACATCCCCGATATACATGGAAGGACGCATCCTTACATGCTCCATTCCTTCGAGGGCCTGAATACTATCCTCGGAATATTGCTTTTTGTTTTCTTCGCTCATTTACTTTAATTCTAATTCTTTGATTGAACATAAAAAAATGATACAAAACAGTATCATTTTGGCGTATTTCACAAAGATACAACATTAAAACCCCTTTTTTAGGCATTCTAATGCATTTATCATTTATTTATCAACAATAACTATTGAAAAGTTAAAATGCAGGAAAAAGCCTTTAAAGCGGCTTAAATTTGAAATGATTATTTTTTATCGATTTTTCTAAACTCAACAATTGAGTTTTATATATTTCAGAATTAACACCTTAGAAAAATACCAAAAGAGGCTCTTTCGAACCTCTTTTTTCTTACAATTAACCTTTATGTGAACAATTTATTTTACATAAGAATCTTCATGTACCTTCGCGACGGCCCTACCACTTGGTTCATTCATATTTTTGAAAGCTTCATCCCATTCCAATGCAATTTTGGTACTACATGCTACACTAGGTTCTTGTGGAACACTAAGGGCTGCAGCATCGCTAGGAAAATGCTCTTCAAAAATGGATCTATAATAATACTCTTCCTTTGTTTGAGGCGTCTGTAATGGGAATCTATATTTAGCGTTTGTCATTTGCTCATCTGAAACCACTTCGTTTACGACTTCCTTTAAAGTGTCAATCCAACTATAGCCTACTCCATCACTAAATTGCTCTTTTTGTCTCCAAGCAACGCTAGCCGGTAAATAATCTTCAAACGCCTTTCTTACCACCCATTTTTCCATTCTTTCTTTTGTAATCATTTTATCTTGGGGGTTAATGCGCATGGCTACATCCATAAATTCTTTATCCAAAAACGGAACCCTACCTTCTATACCCCAGGCTGCCAAACTTTTATTCGCCCTTAAACAGTCATACATATGAAGTTTACTGAGCTTCCTGACGGTCTCCTCATGAAATTCTTTTGCATTTGGTGCTTTATGAAAATAAAGATACCCTCCGAAAAGTTCATCCGCACCTTCGCCAGATAACACCATTTTTATACCCATAGATTTTATTACTCTAGCCATTAAATACATAGGTGTTGAAGCTCTAATGGTAGTTATATCATAGGTTTCAAGGTTGTAAATAACATCTTTTATAGCGTCTAATCCTTCTTGAATTGTAAACTTTATTTCGTGGTGAACAGTTCCTATATGATCGGCAACCTTTTTTGCAGCAGCAAGGTCTGGGGACCCCTCAAGACCAACAGAAAAAGAATGTAATTGAGGCCACCAAGCGTCAGCTATATCATCAGATTCCACCCTTCTTTTAGAGAATTTTTTGGCAATGGCAGATGTTACAGAAGAATCTAGGCCACCCGAAAGTAACACTCCATAAGGAACATCGCTCATCAGCTGTCTATGCACGGCATCTTCCAAAGCTTTCTTTAATTCAGCAATGTCGGTTACATTGTCCTTTACATTATCATATTCGGTCCATTCTCTATTATACCACTTTACATATTTTCCATCTTTGCTAGAAAAATAATGCCCCGGCGGAAATAGTTCAATTTTTGAGCAATAGCCTTCCAATGCTTTTAATTCTGAAGCAACATAAAATGTTCCGTACTTATCCCATCCAATATATAACGGAATAATACCGACATGATCTCTGGCAATAAAATATTCGTCCTTCTCTGAATCGTACAGAGCAAATCCGAATATCCCGTTCATTTCATCAATAAATCCAGGACCTTTTTCTTGATATAATGCCAAAATAACTTCACAATCCGATTCTGTTTTGAAATTGTACCTGCCCTCAAATTGCTTTCTCAATTCACGGTGGTTATATATTTCCCCGTTTGCTGCCAAAATAAGTTTTCCGTCTTCACTGAACAAAGGCTGTTTCCCGGATGCAGGATCAACTATAGCCAAACGTTCGTGCGCAATTACTGCCTTTTCATTATTATAAATCCCACTCCAATCCGGACCGCGATGCCTTACCTTTTTGGACATTTCTAATAATTGAGGCCTTAAATCCTCCGCCTTTTGCTTTAAATCAAAAGCACAAACAATACCACACATAATTTTAATTATTAATCTGAAACAAAAATCATAGTTACTATTATTATTAAAAACTATTTATTAATAATAGATTATATTTTATAACTTAAATATCATTATTACATAACAAATGAAATAAAATATATTGATTCAGGTTCTTTACGATTATACTTTTTAACTTTAAGATCTTAATTTTAGGACAACTTTAAGAGGGTTAAGTCATATTTTTAAAAAAAATCGAAGAAACATGCGCAAATCATTAGTATTAGGAACAATTTTTACATTCTTGTTGACATTTCCAGCCGCTTTAACTGCTCAAGATTTTAGTGGTTTAGACAAAAGTCCAATGGATGCAGCTGCCTACCCAAAGAGCAACCGTGAAACTATCAAAAAAATTAAGGTCTATTATAGTAGACCACAGCTTAATGGTAGATCACTATCAGATTTAACTCCAAATGATAAAGTTTGGAGAACTGGAGCCAATGAAGCTACAGAAATTACATTTTTTGAAGACATGAAAATGGGTGATTCTAAAGTACCTGCTGGCACATATTCTCTTTACACCATACCTGGACCAAAAGAATGGACAATTATTTTGAATAAGGATACCAATGTTTGGGGTGCTTACTCTTACAATGAAGGAAATGATGTTGCAAGAGTTAAAGTACCTGTAACAAAAGGAGGGAATTCATTGGATGCATTCTCTATAACTTTCGATGATGCTGGAACAATGCATATGGGTTGGGACACCATGAGAGTTGCCGTTCCATTTACAGAATAAGCAATAGCATCCAATAAAAATCATAAAGCTCAGGCCCTTTTTGGATCTGAGCTTTTTTTTATGGAATGTTCAAATATTTATGGGTTTGCAGGGAGACTTTCCATTTAGGATGTGCCATTACATAATCCACAATGAGGGGAATAACTTTGTCGCGTTTACTCCACTCGGGCTGTAAATAAAGCACACAATTTTTATTCACTTTTGCCGCTTGTTCTTCAGCAAACCTAAAATCATCCTTGTTATAAACTATCACCTTTAATTCATTAGCTTTTTGACAAACCTCTTTAGTAGGTAATTTCAATTTTTTAGGTGATAAACAAATCCAATCCCAAACTCCCGTTAAGTCATAAGCCCCAGAAGTTTCAATGTGAATTTTCATATTTAATTCCTTCAAACGCTCAGTCAAAGGGGTCATATTCCACATCAAAGGCTCTCCACCTGTAATCACAATAGTATCGCTATATTTTTGTGCTTCTAGTGCAATTTTTTCTATATGGGTCGGAGGGTGTAATTCAGCATTCCAACTTTCCTTTACATCACACCAATGGCAACCAATGTCACAACCTCCTACCCTAATAAAATAAGCCGCAGTCCCTTTATGATATCCTTCTCCTTGTATGGTATAAAATTGCTCCATTAAAGGAAGCATCTCACCCTTATCCACCAATATTTGTGTTTCATTTTTCATTGAGGACAAAGGTAATCATTCCTTCAGTTACATTTGAAAATAAGCAATCTTTAAGGTTTTAAACTTGATTAAAATTGGTGTATTTTTAGGCAAAATTTTGGCAAATGGCAAATAAAGAAGCCTTCATTGAGGAGATAAATAATGGCTATTTATTTAAAGGTGAATATATTACCTTAGGTGCAGCAATGATAGGGGGTGAAACCTTAACGAACACTTTTGTAAATGTTCCCCTAAAGACTCTAAACCGGCATGGATTGATTGCAGGAGCGACAGGAACTGGTAAAACAAAAACCCTTCAAGTTTTAGCTGAAAATTTATCAGACCAAGGCATACCTGTTATTTTAATGGATGTGAAAGGAGACTTAAGCGGATTAGCCAAACCAAGTCCTGGGCATCCCAAAATAGATGAGCGCCATGCTAAAATTGGACTCAACTTTGAAGCAAAAGGTTTCCCGGTTGAAATTTTATCTTTATCCGAACAAGATGGAGTGCGCTTAAGGGCAACTGTTAGCGAATTTGGTCCGGTATTAATTTCAAGAATACTCGACTTATCTGATACCCAAGCGGGCATTGTTGCTGTAATTTTCAAATATTGCGATGATAACAAGTTACCATTATTAGATTTAAAGGATTTCAAGAAAATACTACAATATGCAACTGAAGAGGGCAAAAAAGAATTTGAAGAGGCTTATGGGCGAATATCAACAGCTTCTACTGGTGCTATCCTAAGAAAAATTGTAGAACTTGAACAGCAAGGAGCGGACCTTTTTTTTGGTGAAAAATCATTCGACACACAAGATTTATTGAGGGTTGATGAGAATGGCAGAGGTTATATCAACATCCTACGTTTAACCGATATACAAGACAGGCCCAAGCTGTTTTCAACATTCATGTTGAGCTTACTTGCTGAAATTTATTCTACCTTTCCAGAACAAGGAGATGCTGATAGACCCGAATTAATTATGTTTATTGATGAGGCACATCTAATTTTCGATGAGGCTTCAAAAGTTTTGCTTAACCAAATAGAAAGCATTATTAAGCTTATTCGAAGTAAGGGAGTTGGAATTTATTTTGTGACCCAAAATCCGACAGATGTACCATCAGAAGTTCTTGGCCAACTCGGATTAAAAATTCAACATGCCCTAAGAGCTTTTACAGCTAAAGACAGACAGGCAATTAAATTAACGGCCCAAAATTATCCTATTTCCGAGTTTTACGATACAACTACTGTTCTAACCTCACTAGGAACCGGAGAAGCCCTTGTATCTGTTTTAGATGAAAAAGGAAGGCCTTCACCCTTGGTCGCTACAATGATGCGAGCGCCGATGAGCCGTATGGACATTCTAACCAAAACAGAATTGGAAGAACTTTATTCGTATTCTAAATTGTTGAGAAAATATAATGAAAGTATTGATAGGGAAAGTGCATACGAAATACTAAACCAAAAGATTGAAGAGGCCGAAAAAGAAGAAGCCCAAGAAAAAGCTCGCTTAGAGAGGGAACGTTTAGAGAGGGAAAGAGAAAAGCAACGCGAAAGAGATTCTACCACATACAGAAGACGAAGTTCACGAAGTACCACAAGTCCTTTGGTAAAAGTTTTAACCAGCCCCACGGTTATAAGAAGTGTTCTTGGAATACTCACTAAAATGATGAAATAATATTTAAATAAAACCAATGAAATTACCACAGATCGCAACGTTTATAGTATTTGCAATTATGTTTTCTTGCAATAAGGAAGTCGACCCATATCTTATAACAGATCAGAGTATCGGTCTACTTACAGATTCTACCCAGGTAAAGGAATTAAAGGAAATTTTTGGTAGCGATTCAATTGTAAATTATAGTGATGGTGAAGAGTTCACTAGAGATTTTAATAATATTGATGTTTATTCAAAAGAAGGGGAAAAATTATTGACATTGACTCCGAAGATCCTCGGCGATTCAACCTCAGTAATTGAAAGTGTACAAATATTTTCTCCAAAGTTTAAAACAGATAAGGCTATAACTAGTCAAAGTTCCTTCAAAGACATATCGGATAATTATAAAATAACTAAGATTAACAACATCATCAACAATTTGGTTTTGAGTGTTGATGAACTCAATGCGTCATTCACCATAGACAAAGAAGAATTGCCTTCTAATTTGAGGTTTAATATGGATTTAAATATTGAAAAATCCCAAATACCTGATAAGGCAAAAATTAAACATTTTTTCGTGTACTGGAACTAATTACAATTCTCTGATTATTGAATCCTTTTCTTTCCAAAATTCTTGTAGATGTCGCCAAAAAGCGACTCTCAAATAAAAAATCGAATAAACCACCTTCTGACCGGGAGATTATTCCTTATGCCGAAAAATTGCAAGTTGAGCTGTTTCATGCAATAAAAGATTATTTTTTAATTATTGTTGGTGTATTCTCCGCAGGATTTGGGTTAAAGGGATTTTTATTGCCAAATCATTTTATCGACGGTGGTGTTACCGGTATTTCACTATTAATCCAAAATTTATCTAAAATAGATTTAGGTATACTATTGGTTATTGTAAACATTCCATTTCTAATTTTAGGGGCACGTACTTTCAGCGTGAAATTTGCACTTAAAAGTGCCGTAGCCATAACTTTTCTCGCTATAGTCGTACACTTTATAAATTATCCTATTGTTACCAATGATAAATTATTAATTGCCCTATTTGGGGGATTTTTTCTTGGACTTGGAATTGGAATGGCCATGAGAGGTGGTAGTGTTATAGATGGTACCGAGGTCCTTGCTGTTTATCTCAGTAGAAAATTTTCTCTAACTGTAGGTGATGTCTTATTAATAATTAACATCATTATCTTTTCATTTGGGGCTTATGTATTGTCAATAGAAACGGCTTTATATGCCATACTTACCTATTTAGCCGCAGCCAAAACGGTAGATTTTGTGGTAGATGGTGTTGAAGAATATGTTGGAGTTACCATAATTTCTGATCACCATGAAGAGATCAGGCAAATGATAACTGTTAAATTAAGAAGGGCCTGCACTATATTTTTAGGAAAAAGCGGCGTTAATACAGAAGAACGCACTTCCTATAAAAATATAATTTACTTAGTAGTAACCCGTTTAGAACTTTCAAGACTTCATACCGAAATAGACAAAATTGACAGTAACGCATTCACTGTAATGGGGGTGGTAAAAGACCTTAAAGGAGGAATGATTAAGAAAAAACCATTGAAATAATTGTGTAATGGCAAAATATAAAATTCAGAAAAATCCATTTATTGTACCGACCACCGACGGTAAATCAATAAAAGAACATTTCGGATTGGCTACTACAAACACTAAAGAAATTAGTATTGCCCACATGGTAGCTCCTTCTGGATGGAGTGAACCATTCCAAACCCCAGAATTCGATGAATACACCATTGTAATTAAAGGCAAAAAACAATTTAATATCGAAGGTGAAAAGTTGGTTATTTCTGCCGGCGAATCTATTTTTGTGCCTAAGAACACTCGTGTTCAATACTCAAATCCATTCCTAGAACCTTGTGAATATATAGCTATATGCACTCCTGCGTTTGATATTACTAAGGCAAACCGAGAAGCAGATGAAATGGATTTTAGTTAAGCTAATAGGATTTTACTGTAATATTGCGAGTCTGTTTTTCCCAAAACATTCGGGGAAATTAGCCCTTAAGCTGTTTTCCATTCCGCGTAAAGGGTGGATTAAAAAAGGGCAACAAGACTTTTTAGACACTTCGTTCAGGGAAGAGTTGGTATATGATGATGAGGCGATAATGTCCTATCGTTGGAAAGGCAATGGTTCTACAATCTTATTGGTTCATGGCTGGGAAAGTAATACAGCTAGATGGGAATCGCTTATTAGGCTTTTACAAAAAATAGATCTAAATATTGTTGCCATAGATGCACCGGCACATGGAAATTCAGGGAGTTATTTCTTCAATGTAAATCTATATTCAAAATTTCTGAAAAAAATTATCGAAAGAACGAAACCAAATTTTGTAATTGCGCATTCGGTAGGTGCAATGGCTGTTTGCAAATCCTTTGCCGACCTTCAAAACTACACTCCTAAAAAAATGGTATTGATTGGAGCTCCATCAAAATATGAAGATATCTTGCAACGCTATATCAAAATGATGGGGTATAATAATCGGGTAAGTTCTAATTTTAAAAGTAGAATAGTTGATATTTTCAAAACTTCCTTGCATAGTATAAATACTGCTAGTTATGCGAAACTTTTAAATACTCCGATTTTAGTGGTACATGATCAATTCGACGATGTTATCCCTTATAACGATGCATTGGAAATTGAGGCCGAATGTAGGCACTCCAAACTAGTAACTACTAAAAATATGGGGCACTCCTTAAATAATGAAGTGGTTAACCATCATATCTTGGAATATGTCTCAAGTTGATATTTTATAAATTTGCACCTTATTAATTTACAACCTACGTGGAAGAACAATTAACAAGATTAAATAAATACCTCAGCGAAGCAGGGTTCTGCTCGAGGCGAGAAGCAGATAAACTTATAGCAGAAGGAAGAGTAACCATTAATGATGTGGTCCCGGAAATGGGGACAAAGGTAACACCCTCAGATATTGTAAAAGTTGACGGAAAGAGGATAAAAAATGATGAGGAAGAGAGAACTTACCTCATGCTCAACAAACCAGTAGGAATTGTTTGCACTACAGACACTAGGGTTGAGAAGGACAATATTATAGATTTCATTAATTACCCTAAACGTATATTTCCCATTGGGCGACTAGATAAGGATAGTGAAGGATTAATTTTATTGACAGATGACGGTGATATTGTAAACAAAATTTTACGTGCCCGCCATAATCACGAAAAGGAATATATTGTAACCGTAGATAAAACCATCTCTCAAACTTTTATTAATGGCATGGCATCCGGTGTGCCCATTTTAGGACAAACCACCAAAAAATGTCAAGTTGAAAAAATTGATTCAAAGACTTTCAAAATCATACTAACCCAAGGGCTTAACCGTCAAATTAGGCGGATGTGTGAGTATTTCAATTATAATGTTACTTCCTTAAAACGAATAAGAATTATTAACATCACACTAGATGTACCTGTTGGATCGTATAGGGAATTAACAGCCACCGAATTATCAACTCTATATAAGCTTTTGGAAGGGCCTCAAAAGAAAAATAAGGGCAAGAATCAACAAAATCATTAATCAATTCAAGATAAAATTAGCAGGTATTACGTCATTTCTTAATTTGATTATTATGTAATTTTACCTCAAAACAATTTGAAATGATACGTGTATTAGCATTAATTCTTACCCTTGGAGGCATGATTGCCCTAGTGTTAGGTGTATTAGGAATATTCGGCAACAATTTAGTTACTTTAAGCCCATGGGCCCTTACAATTTTAGGGTTAGTTTTCTTTATTGCTGGTGTTTCGATGTTAAAATATAGAAAAGATACTCCCACAAACTAAATGGCAGCAACATCTAATTATCCCTTTCACCTTGCAATTCCTGTTCACAATCTCAGGGAATGCAGAGAATTTTATGGTACAGTTTTAAAATGTGAAGAAGGCCGAAGTAGCGATCATTGGGTCGATTTCAATCTTTTCGGACATCAATTGGTTATACATTTTAAACCTAAATCTGGTGAACAACTTCATTCCAATCCCGTAGATGGTAAGGATGTACCCGTACCTCATTTTGGGGTTGTGATTCCTTGGGTTGAATTTTTCAACTTTGCAGACCATTTAAAAGAACATGGCGTGGACTTTATCATTGAGCCATATTTAAGGTTTGAAGGATTGGTAGGTGAACAAGCAACTATGTTTTTTAAAGATCCTGCAGGAAATGCTTTAGAATTTAAAGCCTTCAAAGATATTTCGCAATTATTTGCCAAATAGACTATTTATAACGCCAACTTTTTAAATCTGCTCCTGCAGGGGCACTTTCTTCAATACGCTTCATGATTTTTGGAACATACATTGAATTGTATCTCAATCTAGAAATGTGGTTAGGATTGTCGTGGTCACCATTCCAGCAGTGTTCGGCCCTATCTCCATAATCAACCTCCCCATCATAATATGGATTCGTTGTACTTTCGAGAAAATCCTCCATTAAATAGACCGCATTGTTTAAATAATAGTTATCCATATCGCCACAATAAATATGGATTTTTCCTTTTAGCTTGTCTCCCAATTTATCCCAATCTCGCTCCAAAATGTGCCTTAAATCATAATTTTCTTTCCAAAATTGGGCTACATCTGGGTTTATTTTTCCTGTAAGTTTATCGTAGAGTCTTTTTGGATATCCATCCTCATCTTGAGGCGAATAGGTCGCCTCCCAAATATCCCATTGTTGACCAGACCTTGATTTATCTCCTAAGGCCAATTCGAAATGGTTACTGCGTCTAATAGTAGAATTGATATCACCCAAATAATTCCTGTACATAGGTTTTTCTAGATTTTGAAAATTACCATCGTAGTAGTAAACATTATCATCCTCATAAATATTAGCAAGACAATAGGCTCGGAAATCAATGGGGTCTGGGCAGGCTGCAAAACAGCCATTATACTCATCAGGATACATAACCTGGACCGCAAGAGCTTCCCAACCTCCTGTAGAACCTCCGTATAAAAACCGGGACCACCCCTCCCCAATTCCTCTAAATTGTTCCTCTATATAAGGAATCAACTCATATGTTATCGCATCCCCATAAGGACCTTGACTTGCAGAATTAACTGCATAGGAATCATCATAATAAGGAGTTGGGTGTTGAATTTCAATAACAATAAACCTAGGAAAATCAGGTTCATTCCATCGTTTATAAAAATCATATGCCTCTTGCTGTTGAATTTTATTATAACCCTCAACATGAAAACGTTCTGAATAATCCGGTTCTAAATTGGGATCTGGAGGAGTTGTACGCCATCCCCCAAAATTGCTTGGAAAATGGCCGTGGAAAATCATTAAGGGATAATTTGCTTCCGGATGCTCCTCAAACCCCTTCGGCAATAAAATATGGGCCCCTAAATAGATGTCTCTACCCCAAAATTCCGACAGTTTTTCAGATTTCAACTTAACGTGTTTAATCCATTCCGTATCTTCTGGTTCTGGTATAGGTGGAATTATTTTATCAATGGTAATCTTATACTCCGTTCCACTATTCTTTTCAAAAGTTATCTTCACAGGTTCGCTATACAAATTTCCCGGTGAACTATTCCATTTTTGACCTTCACCATTGTCCATCGGCAATTTTACAGTTTGTCCAGTCGACAACTTAAAGGTTTCGTACACATGAAATAAGGCCTGCACATAATAATCCCCGGATTCTAATTTAGATAAGTCATTTATAGGGTATCCAAATATGCCATCACCAATAGAAACGGTTCCACCTGTTTCTAGATCTTCGACGTTAACGCCGAAAATTTGTTGGGTATTTACACCTTCATTAATTTGAAATCGTGGTTCAGCCGCGGAGTCTTTACTGAACATTAAAAGCATCCGGCCATCCGTAGGTTGATCCATAAGACTATCGGAAATGGTAACTAAAAACTTGTTTCCGATTGAGGTTTTATTCTGCTTTTGGCAGGATAAGAAAATAAATAACAATAAAAGACAAGAGTAATATTGAGCTTTCATAGGAGGCTGGTTAGTTCTTTCAATTGAAAGATACCTTATTTTCAGAAATAAAAAAAGTGGCAAAAGCCGCTTAGTTATTCTATAAAATATGTCGTTCTCGTGCGAGAAGGGTATTTTTCAAAAGCATTGCCCTTGTCATTGGTCCCACACCTCCAGGAACAGGAGTTATATATTCTGATTTCGGACTAACACTATCAAAATGTACATCACCTGCCAATCTATAGCCACGTTTTTTTGTATCATCAGGAACTCGAGTAATTCCAACATCAATGACAGTTACACCTTCCTTCACCATATCTCCAGTTAAAAATTCTGGAATTCCTAAAGCCGCTATAATAATATCGGCTTGCTTGGTTATTTCCGCTAAATTTCTTGTTCTACTGTGAGCAACCGTTACTGTGGCATTACCAGCATTACGTTTTTGGCTCATAAGAATGCTCATTGGACGACCAACTATATGACTTCTTCCAATAACAACCACATGCTTGCCTGAAGTTTCAACATTATAGCGCTCCAACAATTCTAAAATACCAAAAGGTGTAGCGGAAATAAAAGTTGGCAAATCTAATGTCATACGCCCTACATTCATAGGATGAAATCCATCCACATCCTTATCCGGGTTTATAGCCATAAGTACCTTTTGCTCATCAATGTGTTTAGGCAAAGGTAGCTGAACAATAAATCCATCTATATCCTTATCGGTATTAAGTTCGTGAATTATCTCCAACAATTTTTCTTCGGTAGTTTCTTCTGGAAGATCAATCAATGTTGAACCAAAACCTACCATTTTGCAATCTTTAACCTTAGAGTTAACATATGTCATACTTGCTCCATCAGTACCCACCAAAACAGCTGCCAAATGAGGAACCTTCTCCCCTCTTTCTATAATAGCTTCAACCTGCTTGGCTATTTCCAGTTTAATGTCACTACTTACTTTATTACCGTCTAAAATGGTCATTTATTGCAAAATTTGATTAGGTTTATCTCATATTTTTTAAGGCCTGCATCATCTTTCGGCCACCACCACCTTGCATCATTTTCATCATTTTGCTCATTTGGGTGAACTGCTTAAGTAATTGATTTACTTCTTGCACTGAAGTCCCAGAACCTTGACCGATGCGCTTCTTCCTACTGCCATTAATCAATGAAGGATTCGAACGTTCTTCTGGTGTCATGGAGTAAATAATTGCTTCAATATGCTTGAACGCATCATCATCAATATCCATATCCTTTACCATTTTTCCAACGCCGGGAATCATACCCATGAGATCTTTCATATTTCCCATTCGCTTAATTTGCTGAATCTGGGAAAGGAAATCATCAAAACCAAATTGGTTTTTGGCAATTTTCTTTTGAATTTTTCTGGCTTCCTGCTCATCGAATTGTTCTTGAGCACGTTCAACCAAAGAAACCACATCACCCATTCCGAGTATACGGTCTGCCATACGCGAAGGATAGAACACATCTATTGCCTCCATCTTTTCGCCAGTACCGATAAACTTAATCGGTTTATTTACAACAGACTTTATTGAAATGGCCGCACCACCACGCGTATCACCATCTAATTTTGTAAGAATAACCCCATCAAAATTAAGTACATCATTAAAGGCTTTTGCGGTATTTACGGCATCCTGACCCGTCATAGAATCTACCACAAACAAAGTTTCCTGCGGTTGAACGGCATTATGGATGTTTTTTATTTCGGTCATCATCACCTCATCGACAGCCAATCGACCGGCGGTATCTATTATCACCACATTGTAACCATTGGCCTTGGCGTGTGCGATACCAGCATTAGCAATAGCTACTGGATCCTGATTGCCTCTTTCACTATAAACTTCAATTCCAATCTGTTCACCAACAACATGTAATTGATCAATCGCAGCAGGACGATAAACGTCACAGGCCACTAACAATGGATTCTTAGACTTTTTCTTCTTTAGATAATTAGCAAGTTTACCAGAAAAGGTAGTTTTACCCGAACCTTGTAAACCAGACATCAAAATAACTGAAGGGTTACCACTGAGGTTAATACCTTCAGCATCACCTCCCATTAATGATGTTAATTCATCCTTAACAATTTTCACCATTAATTGCCCCGGCTGAAGGGTGGTTAATACATTTTGCCCAAGAGCTTTCTCCTTTACAGTATTGGTAAATTCTTTTGCAGTTTTGAAATTAACATCGGCATCTAATAGCGCCCTTCTAACTTCTTTAAGGGTTTCAGCTACATTGACTTCGGTAATACTACCATGTCCCTTTAAAACGTGTAACGCCTTATCTAACTTCTCACTTAGGTTATTAAACATATTTGCTGCTCTTTTTTAAGGAATTGCAAAGGTAAATATTTGATTTGTATATATAAAGTTGGAGATTGACAATCTATTTTAAAATTAAATTCAAAGTTGAAATAATAGAATTATCAAAGGCCTAAAAAACATAAAAGGCTACAATATTTGCAGCCTTTTAATTTATTAATAGTTTTTTCATTAATGAATTACGAGCTTAAATGTCTTTTTACTAACCCCGTCTGTTAAAGATAATAAGTACATGCCAGGTTGAGTTCCTCGAAGGTTAAATTCATTATCCCCAAAAACCAAATCTTTTTTAAGAATTGTTTGTCCTGTTATAGAGTACATGGTTAGATTTAAATTATCTACCACATCACTGCCCAAACGAATATTAAATTCTCCATTGTTTGGGTTTGGATATATTCTTGTTGACCACAATTTTTCAATATCTTCTAATCCCAGTGTCGTTTGTGCTTCAAAAGATCCCATATCTCGTGCGGCCCCAAAAACAGGTTGACCAATTTGGTCCGCAAAAGTATCCGAAGGGTTTCCACCGTCAAAAGCAAGAGAACCTTCTAATATAGCATATGTTAATGCGGGTGATCCGTTTGGAAGTAAATCTCCGCCATTATTCTCTAAAGTCCCCAAAACAGGATCTTCACCTTCAATATCGTTAGACATTGGTGTAAAGACACCCAATGCATCTGTTTCTACCAAATTATAATCAGCAGAAGTAATGGAACCAGCAACATCCGCTCCATTGGCAGAACTGTTATTGGCAACAATCATATTGGTAATTGTTACAGGTTTATCCCCGTATATTCCACCGCCACTTCCAGCTGTATTTTCAGCAATTGTAACAGCATTTATAGAGGCACTATTTCCATTATTATAAACACCACCTCCATTTCCATTGGACGTATTTTTTGCTATAGTACTTCGTAACAGGCTCAAATCACCCGCCACACCATTATATATACCTCCACCAGCTGCAGCTGATCCACTCGCGGAGTTGTTTCTTACTGTTGATTGTGAAACTGTAAAATCGCCAGAATTATTATAAACCCCTCCACCACCGTTAGAATTACCTGTACCAGTGGCAACATTAAAGTTAACACTTGACTTTTCAACTAGCAACGTCCCAGATTCATTATAAATTCCACCACCGCTAACTGATGCCTCATTAGCGCTTATTACCGAAGTTGAAATACTTGTATTAGCTGCACCTGTAGCATGTATACCGCCACCCAATCCAACTGTTCCGGTAAGCACATTTTCAGCAATATCTCCAGTTGTTATCGTAAGGGTTCCCGCAAAATTTTCAATTCCGGCTCCAACCCCGGTGGCCGTATTGCTTCTTACATCCGAACTTTCAATGGTTACCGAACCCCCATTATTATAAATTCCACCGCCAGATCCTTGGGCCCCATCTACAATGTTGGTATTAATTATGGAATTTGAATTTATTATTAAATCCCCTCCATTATTAAAAATTCCTCCACCACCATCAGTAAGGGTTGCACCCTGCGCTTTATTATTTACTATATCTGTATCGGAAAGGGTCATTGAACCTGTTCCGTTATAAATTGCTCCACCGCTAATATTAGCTAAATTCCCTAAGAAATAACAACCATTCAAGGAATGGATTCCCGCACCAGTAACATGCAAACCCGCCCCATAATTGGCCGGAGAGCTTAATCCATTTGTTAGAAACTGAACATTAAACAAGTTAGTAATTGAAAATTCAGCTGAATTTATTTCTACGCCAGCACCCGCATGTACGGACGAATTACTTCTAATCTCCACATTAGCCATATTCAGGTTACCCATATCATTTAAAACTCCACCACCTGAACCTTGAGTTCCGTTTGCTACATTATTGGAAACGACAACACCATTTTGAAGAGTCAAAGTTCCTCCTGAATTAAAGATACCACCTCCTCCTTGGTCGGATGCATTTCCACTTGCTGTATTATTGTTGACTACAGTACCAGTTAGAGTCATATTCCCAGAACCATTCCATAATCCGCCACCTTCAGAGGCCGCAGTATTGTTTGATATTGTTCCAAAGGTGAAATTAACAGTACCATTACCCGTTACGTGTAGGCCTCCACCATTTCCGGGTGATGAACCAGTTGTATTAAGGTTAAGAGTAATATTTTGAAGTACTGTAGGATGAGCATTTCCTGAATTGTCTTCTATTCCTCCACCTGCACGAGAGGCAAAATTTTCTTCAATAGAGGAATTTAAAATTGTAAGAGTAGCATCCGTATCATTAAAAATACCTCCACCGGATCCTGAGGTACCGTCAGCATAATTATTGGCAATTACTGTATTATTTGAAATGGTAACATTTCCGCCAGCATTAAAAATACCTCCACCCCCTTGGTTACTACTATTACCACTAGCAGTATTACCTATAATATCAGAATTATTAATTGTCAAAGTGCCTGAACCATTCCTTAAACCACCTCCATTGGCATTTGCAGAATTACTGCTGATTATAGAGTTTGTTAGCGTTAGGGATGCACCGGCGTCTAAGTAAACACCTCCTCCAGATCCATTAGTACCGTTGGCAGTATTGGAAACCACCTCACAATTATTAAGAGTAAGATCTGTATTCGTTGCATAAATTCCACCGCCATTGGATTCTATTCCATTAGTAATCTCGAGATTATTAAAAATAACGGTACCTGCTGTTATTGTAAAAACACGTCCATTTTGAGCTGCATCAATAATCGTTAAAGCAGTATTGCTTCCGGTTATGGTTAAATTTTTATCTATTAAAATGGCACTATTCAAGGTAACGGTTGTTATTGAGTTGGCGAAGGTAATTGTTGAACCTGGTGCTGCATCTTCAATCTCTTTACGAAGCGTACCGTTTTGACCAGTATCCGTACTTTTATTTACGACCTGCGCCTCGGCTTGAATTGAAAAAAATATTACAAAAAGAAATAAATAGAGAGTAAAGTTCGATCTCATAGAATGTAGTTTAATAGTACGATTGGGTTCGATTATAAAAGATTAAAGATAGGTATTTTTTTGCTATTAAGCCTGATTTTTCGACCAATGGGAACCTTGAAAACGGCTTGAATAACAAAGATGTGGTAATTAAAACTTATATTAACTGTCTACATTCGCTCAGGGACATTAATACCTAAAAGTCTGAAACAAGTTTTTATAACGTTACCTACTGATTTTGAAAGTAATACTCGGAACTGTTGGACATGTGGCTCTTCTGACACCAAGATTGGTACATTTTGGTAAAAAGAATTAAACTCCTTAACCAATTCATAAACATAATTGGCTACATGTGCGGGACTATGTTGTTCAGCGGCAAACAAAAGTATCTTAGGAAATTCAGAAAGAATTTTTAGCAATTCCTTCTCCTTGCTATGCAATTCAAGTTTTGAGTTGAAATCGAATTCTTCCAAATCTGCTGTTTTGCGTAAAATGGATTGAATTCTCGCATAAGTGTACTGAATAAAAGGGCCGGTATTGCCTTGAAAATCTATTGATTCTTTAGGGTCGAAAAGTATCCTTTTCTTCGGGTCCACTTTCAAGATATAATATTTCAGTGCTCCTAGACCAATTGTAAGATATAAATCATTTTTTTCTTCCTCTGAATACCCCTCTAATTTCCCTAATTCTTCTGAAATTTCTTTAGCAGTACGTTGCATTTCATCCATTAGATCATCTGCATCTACCACCGTCCCTTCTCTACTTTTCATTTTCCCGGAAGGTAGATCTACCATTCCATAACTAAGGTGATAAAGATTATCTGCCCAAGAATACCCTAATTTTTTAAGTATTAAAAACAACACTTTAAAGTGGTAATCCTGCTCATTTCCTACAGTATAAACCATCCCAGAAATATCAGGAAAATCCTTAAATCTTTGAATTGCAGTACCAATATCTTGAGTCATATATACTGCAGTGCCATCTGACCTAAGTACTAATTTCTCATCTAAGCCTTCATCAGTTAGATCACACCAGACAGAACGATCTTCTTTTTTGAAAAAAACTCCTTTTTGCAGCCCAAATTCAATAACCTCTTTTCCAAGTAGATAAGTATTGCTTTCATAGTACAACTTGTCAAAATCTACTCCTAAACGCTCATAAGTATCATTGAAACCGCTATAAACCCAACCATTCATTTTTTGCCATAACTCCACAGTTTGTGGATCTCCACTTTCCCACTTTCTAAGCATTTCTTGTGCATTCAAAAGGTAAGGCGCCTCCTTCTTAGCCTTTTCTTCCTCAACCCCTTCAGCAATTAAATCTTTCACCTGTTTACGATACACCTGCTCGAATTTAACATAGTAATTCCCAACAAGTTTATCTCCTTTAATATCAGTCTCCGATGGTGTTTCTCCATTACCAAAATCTTGCCAAGCAAGCATACTTTTACATATATGTATACCTCTGTCGTTTATTATTTGGGTTTTGTGAACCTGATTCCCAGTTGCTTTTAAAATTTCTGAAACACTGTATCCCAAGAGAATGTTTCTAATATGACCAAGGTGTAGTGGTTTATTTGTATTTGGAGATGAATATTCAACCATTATAGATCCATTTGAAGTATTAATAGGCACTATGCCATAATCTTCTTTGGAAATCTGCTCTTTTAGTAAATCGATATAATAATCGTCTGAAATTTCAATATTTAAAAACCCCTTTACCACATTAAATCCATCTACAAATCTTGAAGCCTCTTTAAGTTTAGCTCCAATAGTTTCACCAATAATTTTGGGGTTCCCTTTTATATGCTTTAACATCGGAAAAACTACAACAGTAATATCCCCGACAAATTCCTTTCTGGTAATCTGGGTTTCAACCTTCTCTAAATCGACTTGGTAAGTTTCATTGACAATCGCTTTTACCTCTTTTTCAATAAAATGTTCAATGCTCATTTCGCAATATTTTCAATTTGCAAAGATACAATTTACCCTTTTGTTAAAGAACGGTTTTAATGAATACAGGAGGAAAAATGTATCAGACCAACAGGGACGTGCAGTTCATCGATAAAAGTGTAGTTATCCCGAGATTAACTACCGTTCGTCGAATGCCCAAAATCCAGATCTAAAAAGAGCTTTCACTTTATCTGATTTATCGGTCATAAATCCCAAAAATTAGCTTTTTAACACTTCTTTGAGGATTTTTGAGAAGCTATTAACAAAGTCCCAATCGTTGATGATGATCAGTGTTCAACCCTTTTTTGGATTGTTGCTGTTTTTTGTCATCCTACTTTACCTTTCCCTCGAGGCAAGTTGGTTTCAAAACAACATTGCAAATACTAACCTATCTGTATGATAAAACGGTTACTCTTTCTTACTGTTTTATTCCAGTTTCTTGTCTGTTTCCCCCAGACCGAAGAGATAGATAGTCTATTGCTAGATTTGGCATACCAAAAACAAGACACTTCCAAAGTAAATACTTCAATTAAATTAATAAATGCCCTTCTAAATGAAGGCGATTATAAACGTGCTTTCCAATTTGTTGAACAGACCCAAGATTTGGCTCAATCTTTAGAGTATTATAAAGGAATAGCAAATGCTTATTATTATCGTGCTATTATCTACAACAACAAAAATGATTATTACAATGCATTAGATAGTTTTAATAAGGCAAAGCGCAATTTTGAATTATCGGGAGATGTTATTGGACTTGCAAAGGTGAATAATCAAATTGGTATTTTAGAAATTAACAAAGGTAACTATCAGTCTGGCCTAAAATTGTCACTAACAGCTATTGATATTTTCGAGAGCAATAATCTGTCAATGGATTTAAGTGAAGCTTACGAAAATCTTGGTAAAGCTTATTTAAATACTGGACAAAATGAAAAGTCTTTGGAATTTTATTTAAAAGCCCATGAAATTCAAACTGAATTAGGTCAAACTAACAAAATTAAACAGACCAATCAGGTTATCGCCGACCTATATTCACAAAGGAAAGAATTTAGAAAGTCCATTGAATATTATGAAGCAACCCTTAAAATCTTAAACGATTCAACTGATCTTAGAATTAGGGAGCAAATATTACCCAAATTGGGTAGCGAATATCTTCAATTTAATGATTGGGAACGGGCATCGACCTATTTACTTCAAGCCTTGCGTTTAAATAGAAGAACAAATAACACTGAAGGACTTGTGCTTACCTTAAATGGTTTGGCAAGATTAAATTTAAATAGAGGTAATTGGCGATTAGCAGATAGCCAAGCAGAAGAGGCCTATTCCTTATTTGATAGCAGCTCTGAAATATATTTGAAACTTGAAAATTACAATCTTCAAAAAGAAATTGATTCCACACGCGGAAATTTTGAACAGGCATACTTATGGCAAAGTAGATATTTTCAACTAAAACAAAATTTAGAAGCCGAGCAAAAGAAACAAGCAACCAAGACTACCTTAGCGGAAGACCAACCAATTCAAATAGAAGAATACCCAACCGAATTTGGTGATAAAAAAAATGACATAGACCCCAACAGTCTGAAACGTCAAAGATTATACATGTATATTTTGGGTGCAGCGCTATTAATTGCCTGTACACTTTTAATAGTTTCATTCATTAAGGGTAGTAAACACCAAAAGGAAACGGTAGTATTAGAAAGAGATTTAAAATCCATTAAAAAAACAAACGAAGAACTAAAAATTTCCATCGAGGAGCTAGAGGAGAAAAACACTGTTAAAGATCGACTTTTCTCGATAGTCTCCCACGATTTAAAGGATTCCATATCTTCAATTAAGGCCTTTATAGATCTATTAAGAGAAGATAGTTTAACTCGTGAAGAATTTTACGATCTCATTCCAGAATTAAGCGAAAATGCCAATAATGCAGCATTGCTTTTATTTAACTTGCTCAATTGGTCTAAATCTCAGTTACAAAATTTAGAATCAAAACCAGAACTTTTTAATATTCAGGATATTTTTAGGGATAAACTGCAATTGATACAGCAGCGGGTTGAGGATAAGCGCATAGCGATAATCGATGAATCTCAAAGGGATTTTGCCTATGCAGATAAAAGCATGATTGAGATTGTCATTCAAAATTTACTTACCAATGCTGTGAAGTTTAGTAGGGTTGGCGATATAATTACAATATCTAATAGAGATAAGGATGGCAAAGCTCTTATCATCGTAGAAGATACGGGAGTAGGAATTTCAGAAGAAAATTTGTCGAAGTTATTCCAAAAAAATAGCTTTACCACCATTGGGACCAAAAACGAAAAGGGCACCGGCTTAGGGCTGACAATCTGCAAAGAATTGGTTGAGTTAAACAATGGTAAAATTTGGGTTGAAAGTATCCAAAACGTTGGAACCAAATTTTTTGTTGAACTACCTAAAAGCAAACCTGAAATTTCTTCTTAATGAAAAACCTACTTTATGTTTTATTAGTTGCACTTATAATAATTAGTTGCAAAAATGCCGATGTTGCTGAAAAGGAATTGGAAACAGATCCCATTGCAGAACTTTATTTAATGATGCAAGGATCGTATAGTTCCCTTAACCAAGCTGCCGAAGACTCCACTTACCATCATATGGTTATGAATGTTTGCCCAATCTGGGAAGGAAAAGGCAATTACCTATATGCGGAGGTTGCACATAACGACTCCATAAACAGACCAATCAAACAGCGAATTTTCAAACTATCTAGAGTAAATGACAGCGTTTACGTAAACTCTATTTTCTCTCTTAAGGATGAAGCTTTTTGGAGTAATAAATGGGCTATGCCAAAAGAATTCTCCAAACTGAAACAAGAGGATTTAACCGAGGTTTCAGGATGCCATATTACTTTGAAACGAATTCGACCAACTTATTACCAAGGTAAGACTGAAGAAATGGGTTGTTACGATAACTTGAATGGCGGTATGGTAAGCATAAGTGAGTTAGAGGTATTTGATGATAAAATTATAACCTGGGATAAGGGTTATAATGAAAATGGGGAACAGGTCTGGGGTTCCATACACGGAGGGTATATCTTCGATAGAGTAAATTAGGAATGTGGCAAAAATACCTCAGCCATCATACATCGTGCACTGCCGCCCCCACAAGTTTCAATAGTGTCAATATTACTATGTACAATCTTGCAGTGCTTTTGCAGCTTCTCCAATTGGTCATTATTTAGACTGTTATAGGCTGCTGAGCTCATTACGCAAATATGTTCTCCCAAATCATTGGAAAGCTCTAACATATTACCCGCAAAATGATGCATCTGACTTTCTGAAATAGCAATAACTTCCTTTTTATCTTCCCTTAAATGCAATAATACATTTTTCTTTTCCTTTTTGTCATCTATAGCATCAAGGCAGATTACACAGAATTTTTCTCCCATGCACATCATAACATTTGTATGATATATAGGCAAACGCTCATTATCAACAGATTGATTAGCTGTAAAGATTATCGGTGAGTACTCAAAATCCTCACAAAATTCTATGAATAATTCTTCATCAGCTCTTGGGGAGAGAGCACAATATGCCTTCCGATTGATTCGGTCTAAAACTAAACTTCCAGTGCCTTCTAAAAAAATAGCTTCCTCTTCTGCTTCGGTATAATCAACAATATTTTCAATTTTGAATCCTTCATTTTCTAGCCGAATAAAAATTTCTTCGCGTCTTTCCTTTCTTCGATTCTCAGCAAACATAGGATAAATTGCTACATCCCCATTTTCATGGAAACTCACCCAATTATTAGGAAAAATAGAGTCTGGAGTATCCATTAATAAATCGTCTGACTCAACTATTACATTTATCCCCGCGTTCTGTAATTTTCCTACAAAAGAGTCAAATTCCTCCTGCGCTTTCTTATTTATTTCTGCATTCTTTAAATCTAAATCCTCCTGGAAATAATTATTAACAGCCGTTTGTTCGTTCATACGAAAAGCCACTGGCCTAATCATCAATATCGTATTTGTAACCTGTTTCATTAGTCTGAAATTACCGAGCTAAATTAGAGTTTTTGCTCAGACATGAAGAAAAATAATACAGAATTATTTATTGGATTAATGATTGAATATTAGCATAGGAGTTCTTCAATGCTTTTTCAGTTTTTTCAGGATTCAACCATTTAACTTTTGTTATGCCCTCTGATTTTTCCGGTTGCAATTTACCAGTGTAATCTGATGTCATTTCAAACCAACGGGTAATCTTTATACGATGGTTACCATTACGTTTAAAAATATGATAGGTAGTTTCTAGTTCCTTAACTATTTTTAGATTTTTAACTCCGGTTTCTTCCTCTACTTCCCTAATTGCAGTTAACTCTATATCTTCACCTTTTTCTGATCTACCTTTCGGCAAATCCCATTTCCCATTTCTATAAATGAATAAGATTTCATTATTGGAATTATAAACCTTCCCACCGCCAGCAAGCACAGTTGGCATTTTCTTTAGGAATTTTTTCAATAGCTTATCTTCATTCTTGCCTACAAACCGAGCTTCTTCTAAAGTAGTTTTATTCAATTCCTTTATTACTTTACCAAGCTTAACAGTCTTAAGAAGGTAATTCTTGAAATTAGTTTCTTCACAGATCTCGGTAGTTAAAATGATTGGTTTATCCCCGACAAAAATTTTATTCATAAGAATCTGAAAGGCTTTGAAGTTTGTAAAAATATCAAAAAATCATCCAAAGGATGCAAATATTGGTTTTTCTTGAAATTCGGTTTAACCTAAAAGCGAAAAAATAATTAAGTTTGTCCTATGATAATCGATAAAGATACAGCCCAGCAAACCGCTGGGTTATTATTGCAAATAAACGCAATAAAGCTTCAACCGAAAGACCCATTTACTTGGGCATCAGGTTGGAAATCACCAATTTATTGTGACAATCGCATTGTCCTTTCATTTCCTCCAATTAGAAATTTTGTAAGAAGTTCTATGTCCAAGGCAATTGAAAAAAAATTCGGCAAACCCGATGTTATTGCCGGTGTTGCCACTGGTGCCATTGGTATTGGAGCTTTGGTTGCAGAATATTTAGGCCTTCCCTTTATCTACGTGAGGCCTGAACCCAAGTCCCATGGCCGTCAAAATCAGATCGAAGGATTTTTAGAGCCAGGGCAGAATGTTGTTGTGGTTGAGGATCTTATCAGTACAGGAAAAAGCAGCTTAAATGCAGTTAAAGCGCTAAAAGATGCAGGTGTTAATGTTAAAGGTATGATAGCAATTTTTTCTTACGGCTTCGATGTTGCTAAGACAAATTTTGAATCGGAACATATCGATTTGATTACCTTAAGTAATTATGAAAATTTATTAGAAAAAGCATTAGAAACACAGTACATCAATACTGAGGAACACACTTTACTAACAAGTTGGAATGCCAACCCTGCAAAATGGCAAATGGCCTAAATATTTTTTAAATGACAATTGAATCCCCAAAAACCGTTATACCTAAAAGTCAAGAAGAAACTTTCAAATTCTTAAGTGAGGTAGAAAACTTTGAAAAGCTCATGCCTGAAAGCATTGAGAAATTTAAATTAATCAATGAAGACACCTTTCTGTTTGCGCTAAAAGGGATGCCAGAAATAACTCTTAAAAAGAAAATAGTTAATCCTTTTGACAAAATTGTTTTGGGTGCAGCTGAAGGAAAAATAGATTTTACCTTAACTGGTCATATCGTCGCTATAAGTCCGGAATCTTCAGAAGTAACTATTGAGTTTGATGGCGATTTTAATCCTATGATGGCCATGATGATTAAAAAGCCCATCAAAAATTTTATAGAGACCTTAGCAACTAAATTGCCAGGTGCGATGCTAGTATAACAGTTTAACTTCCTTTAAATCGAATTCTTTTATAATTTCATCTTCAACCATGACTTGGAGATAACCATAATCTGAAATTCCCTTTATATATCCAGTAAAAAGCGAACCATAAACATCTTCAAAAGTGGATGGTTTGTTTAGTCTGAAGAGATTATGGACGTATTTGTCCTTTAGAAATTCAGGATTTTTATTAAGTAATTCGAAATTTCGCTGCAATTGAAGTACAATTTCGCTTAATAGTTCCTCCAAATTATAATTTAGACCCGAAATTAACCTAAGTGACGAGGCACGAGGAATATTTTCGAACTGAGTCTGATTTACATTTAAACCTATTCCTATAATAGAAGCCTTAATTTCATTGTATTTAATAACATTTTCAATAAGAATTCCCCCAATTTTATACCCCTCTGACAAAATGTCGTTCGGCCATTTTACGCTTAAATTTTTAATTTGAAATTTTGCTAATGCCTCAATAATGGACATAGAAACTGCCATATTGATAGAAAATTTTTCATAAACCCTTATATCATTTAATCGCTTAAACACACTGATGGTGAGGTTTTTACCCGATTCAGAACTCCATTCCGAACCCATTTGCCCCCTTCCTTCGGTTTGATTCTGAGCCATAACTACCGTGAAATCTTCCAACTTCTTTGTAGCATAAAGATTTCTCAGATAGGAATTGGTCGAGCCAATGGCATTAAGTTTGATTATGAACATTAGAAAAATAAAAGAAATTTTATAAATTTCTTATGAGGCTATTGCCTTTTAAACAATTAAAAAAAACATAAATTTGCACAAATTTAAATCTTTTTAATGGCGAAAGAAAATACGAATGCAGACCTGCTCATATCAGTTATTATAAGTGGAATTGAAGATGTAAAGGGAAAAGAAATTACTATCCTAGATTTAAGAGAAATTGAAAATACGGTTTGCGACTATTTCGTTATTTGCGAAGGAACATCCAACACACAAGTAAACGCCATTGTCAATTCAATTCAGAAAAAGGTAAGTAAAGAGTTAAAAGATAACCCATGGCATGTTGAAGGAAGTGATAATGCTGAATGGGTATTGATAGATTATGTCAACGTTGTGGTGCATGTTTTCCAGAAGCATGTAAGAGATTTTTATGATATAGAAAGTCTTTGGGGAGATGCGAAAACAACAATGATCGAAACGAGTTATTAATTCATGGCAAACGACAATAAACCAAATAAGAAGCAACGTCTAAATCCTTATTGGATTTACGGAATAATTATTATCATTTTCATTGGAATTCAGATTTTTTCTGGCGGATTTGGAGGCCAAACGACCGCAACTATTACGCCAGCCAAATTCTTTGAATTTTTAAGGGATAAGGATGTTGCAAAAGTTGAGATAGTTAATCAACGCGAGGCGAAGGTATATCTAACTCAAGAAGCCGTACAGAAAGAAGTACATAAAAAGACAAAATCCGATAATTTTCTTCCCTCAATTACACAAACTCCCAATTACGTTTTTGAATTTGGCGACTTAACTGTATTTCAGGAAAAATTAGATGAAATTATTTCTGAAAATAACTTACAGGGATCAACAGAGGTGCGCTTTACCACTGAAGATAATATGTGGGGCAATTTTCTAATCTCCTTATTGCCATTTATATTAATAATTGGAGTTTGGATTTTTATAATGCGTCGTATGTCAGCAGGTGGTGCAGGTGGCGCAGGTGGACAAATCTTCAATATAGGAAAATCGAAGGCACGTCTTTTTGATGAGAAAACAGACATGAAAACCTCATTTAAGGATGTGGCAGGATTGGAGGGTGCGAAGGAAGAAGTTCAAGAAATTGTTGATTTCCTCAGAAATCCAGAAAAATACACCTCCCTGGGAGGGAAAATTCCAAAAGGGGCTTTGTTGGTAGGACCTCCTGGTACCGGAAAAACACTATTAGCTAAGGCAGTTGCCGGTGAGGCACAAGTTCCATTCTTTTCACTCTCTGGTTCAGACTTTGTTGAAATGTTTGTTGGTGTGGGTGCCTCTCGTGTACGTGATTTGTTTAAACAAGCAAAGGAAAAATCACCTGCAATTATCTTTATTGATGAGATTGATGCCATTGGGCGTGCTCGGGGTAAAAGTAATTTCTCCGGTTCAAACGATGAGCGCGAAAACACTTTAAACCAGCTTTTAACCGAAATGGACGGTTTTGGCACTAATACTAATGTAATTGTCCTTGCTGCTACAAACCGTGCAGATATTTTAGATAAAGCTTTGATGAGAGCTGGTCGTTTTGACCGTCAGATATTTGTTGATCTTCCGGATGTTAGGGAACGAAAGGAAATCTTTGAAGTTCATCTAAGACCGATTAAAAAATCGGAAGATCTAGATATTGAGTTTTTGGCGAAGCAAACTCCAGGGTTCTCAGGGGCTGATATTGCTAATGTATGTAATGAGGCTGCTTTAATTGCTGCTAGGAAAGGAAAAACAGCGGTTGGAAGACAAGATTTCTTGGACGCAGTGGATCGAATTGTCGGTGGTCTTGAGAAGAAGAATAAAATTATCACCCCAGATGAGAAAAAAGCTGTTGCCTTCCACGAAGCTGGACACGCTACAATTAGTTGGTTGTTAGAACACGCAGCACCCCTTGTTAAAGTAACCATTGTACCTAGAGGTCAATCCTTGGGGGCTGCCTGGTATTTGCCAGAGGAGCGCTTAATAGTGCGACCTGAACAAATGTTAGATGAAATGTGCGCAACAATGGGAGGTCGTGCGGCTGAAAAGGTGATATTTGATAAAATATCCACTGGCGCTTTGAGTGACTTGGAAAAAGTGACGAAACAGGCTAGGGCTATGGTAACAATTTATGGTCTTAGTGATAAAATAGGAAACATAACTTACTACGATTCTTCAGGCCAAACAGAATATGGTTTTACCAAACCTTACAGCGAACAAACAGCAGAATTAATTGACAAGGAAATTTCTCGCATAATTGAAGAACAATATCTGCGCGCTGTTCGTATATTAGAGGAGAACAAAGACAAGCTTACCTTATTAGCTGAAGAATTGTTAGAAAAGGAGGTTATCTTCAAAGATAACCTTGAGAAAATCTTTGGAAAACGCCCATTTGTAAAAGAGGAGATAGCCTAATATAAGGCTTCAACCATAAAGTACTCCGTCAACCTCAAGGTGGATTCATATAAGATTTTTATATTTGAATAAGGTGAGAATATAAATAAAATATGATTGCATGAGTTTATTCCGCAAAATTTTTGGGCTAAAAGATGCTTCAGATGAGGATATACAACATCAGGAGAGAAGCAAATATATGCCCGAATTAAAATTGCCGGCTGATGAACGTTTCACCATAAATTTTAAAGCCAACGGAGGAAAGTTCCTTTATTGTGAGGATATGCAAGAAGTAAAGCAAAATTTAGATAAAATATTGCTTGAAAATCAATGGAAAGACAAGAAAGTTTTAATTTACGACAAGCGGTTAATAGAACTCTTCAAGGATTTTTCATTGAACCTTACAAAATCTTCGCATGAAAGTGCTTTTTTTCTGTCAACTTGTGAATATCTAATTTCGGATGATGGATCACTGTTAATATCATCGAATCAGATAGCCGAAAAAAAATTAAGGGATCTCCCCGATAACTTCGTGATATATGCAACCACCAGCCAATTTGTAGAGAATATTGGCGAAGGTTTGCGTGGTATAAAGAGCAAGAATAGAGAGAAAATCCCAACGAATATTACCACAATTAAACATTTCAAAACTGTTGAAGAAAAAGATTTTCTAACCTATGGAAGTAGTTCTAAAAATTTATATTTACTACTTCTTGAAGATCTTTAGGCTTAAATGAAAGAGCTACGCGTACGGGCCATATCTGGCTTTCTATATATTGTACTCCTAATTGCTTCATTGTTTTGGGAGCACGCTTTTATCATATTGTTTTATTTGTTTGGCCTAATTTGTCTTGCCGAATTTTCAAAATTAATTAACCTAACTAATAGATATCCGTACGTAATATTCACCTTGTTGTATTTCATTTTTGGATATTGGAGGTTATTTTCTGAATTTCGACACCTTTACTCTGATTTCCTTCAAATTTTACTCGTAATTTCAATATTTGTACTGTTGTTGCTGATTAAGGATTTATTTTCATTGAAAACAATTCCACTTTTCCATTCCAAAAGATATATACTAACGACATTTTACATGTCTACTGCCTTTATTTTTTTGGTTTCCATTGCAACAATAAATATGGATTTTAATCCTATACTCATCTTAGGATGTTTTATTCTGGTTTGGACAAATGACTCATTTGCTTATCTGGTGGGTAAAAATTTTGGAAAACAAAAATTATTCCCTCGCATCTCACCAAAAAAGACCGTAGAAGGCTTTTTAGGAGGTTTATTTTTTGCTTGTATTGCAAGCCTTTTAATCGCTAACTTTACAAATACCTTGTCGTTTAATTATTGGTTAATTCTGGGTATTATAGTTAGTGTATTTGGCACATTAGGGGATTTAATAGAATCTAAGTTTAAAAGACAAGCTGATGTTAAGGATAGCGGGGTAATAATGCCTGGACACGGAGGTCTATTAGATCGATTGGACAGTATCATATTTGCAGCACCTTTCATTTATTTATTTTTAAAATTTGCCGTCAATGTTTCATAAAGAAGGTCATAAAATCATATTTGTTTCATTGGTAATTGTTGTTGCCACATTACTATTGATTGATTCGTTTATACTTATTCCTTGGTTGCGAACTCTTACAATGATTACCATTTTGGCAATGTTCATTTTGATACTTCAATTTTTTAGAAACCCAAAGCGAAGCTTATTGAATGATGAGAATGTGGCTGTTTCGCCAGTAGATGGGAAAGTGGTGGTTATAGAAGAAGTTTTTGAGAAGGAATACTTCAATGATAAACGTATCCAAGTATCCATTTTTATGTCTCCCATAAATGTACATGTAACTAGATATCCGGTTGGTGGAAATGTCGCTTTTAGCAAATATCATGCTGGAAAATATTTGGTCGCATGGCATCCAAAGGCAAGTGAAGAAAATGAAAGAACATCCGTCGTTGTTGAAAATCCATACTTTGGAAAAATTCTCTATCGTCAGATAGCAGGTGCCTTAGCCAAAAGGATTGTAAATTATGCTAAAGAAGGATCGACCGTTCAACAAGGAACCGATTCTGGGTTCATTAAATTTGGAAGCAGGGTTGACGTATTTTTCCCATTAGGTACAAAAATCGAAGTTGCATTGAACCAAAAAGTACGGGGAGGTGAAACAATAATTGGAAGTAAGGAATGACCGACGAATCTCTCGATAGGGAATTTCAAGAGGCTGTAGATCAAATAAACAACCATTCAGAGCCATTTCCGGCTGATTTCTTGCTACGTCTTTATGCTTATTATAAGGTAGCCACCAATAATTATGAACAGCCTAGCAGCAGAAAGCCAATTATTAATGCTTTCAAAACAAATGCTCTATTTCAAGTGAAAGGCCTTAACAGAAATGAAGCCAAAAGAAATTATATCGACTTAGTGAATAATTATTTCCTTTATAGGAAATAAATTAATGAGATATTTTAGTCCCTTATTAATGGTAAGGTGCTACATCGTAATAAACCTTCCTGCTTTGCAATTTCAGAAAAGGGCACTTCCTCGACTTTAAAGCCATTTTCACGTAACCAAGAGTTTAAACGGATAAAATTTCTTTCAGAAATAACAGTTTCTTCAGAAATCGAAAAAATATTGCTGTTCATATCAAACATTTCTTCCTTGGTAATTTCAAAAATGTTATCCCTACCAAAATAATCTTTCAACCAATTATATTCAAATTCTTGCAAAAACCCATTTTTATGAATTATTGCCTTATCCTTTCCTATCGGTTGAAAGCAGCAATCTAGATGCAAGGCATTATTGTATGGATCAGTATTAGATTTTCTAAGATTAAACGTCTTAACAATCTTATTAGGAAAAATTTCTTTTAAGGCATCTATGGCCTTTAAATTGGTTCTGGCAGTAATGTAATTAGGGTAATCACTACCGTAATATGTTCCGACAAAAATATAGTCATTCCAAGGCATCACATCCCCTCCTTCTACATGATAATCGTCTGGTAACACAATTATATTTGATGAAGGAATTTGACTAAGAATATGCTGAATTGCATCTACCTCTCCCTCTCTATGCGGCAATATGTTTGCTCGAATAAATTTATCCTCAATGACAAAACCAATATCCCTAGCAAATATTTGGTTACAGTCTGGAATCACTTTAGGCCGAAAAACCTGAACTTCATATTTCAGTAAAACCTTTTCGACTTCATCAAGTTCCATAATCATATCCTTTTCTTTAGGATATGTACCCTGTTTTATATGCATTATAGACTTAGGGTCATAAGCCTCGCTTATTGAAGGAACCGGACCATTTTTCTCGGCTGTACCGAGAATTACAGATCTTAATCTATTCGTTTCGTTAGTCACATTAAGCTTGAGCATAACTAAATATAAAAAAATAGGCTTCAAACATAACGCCTGAAGCCTAAAACATATTGAACACTTAATTTATCTATATTCTATTTCGGTAAACTTACGATAAGTTTCTCCCATGTATAATTGTCTTGGTCTACCAATTGGTTCTTTACGTAGACGCATTTCCCTCCACTGTGCAATCCAACCTGGCAACCTACCTAAAGCAAACATTACAGTAAACATGTCCGTTGGAATTCCCATAGCGCGATAGATAATCCCTGAATAAAAATCAACATTCGGGTATAATTTTCTATCCACGAAATAGGAATCTTCCAATGCTTCTTTTTCAAGACCTTTGGCAATATCTAAAATGGGATCATCTACACCTAATTGGCCCAGAACCTCATCAGCAGATTTTTTGATGATTTTAGCGCGAGGATCGAAATTTTTATAGACACGGTGACCAAAGCCCATTAGCCTGAATGGATCAGATTTATCTTTTGCTTTTGCCATGTATTTTTTGGTGTCTCCGCCATCTGCCTTAATTGCCTCCAACATTTCAAGAACAGCTTGGTTTGCGCCACCATGTAATGGTCCCCACAGTGCAGATATACCAGCAGAAATTGAAGCAAATAGTCCAGCATGTGATGACCCAACAATTCTTACAGTTGATGTGGAGCAGTTTTGTTCGTGGTCGGCATGTAAGATTAATAATTTATCCAATGCATCAATCATTACATCATTGTGCTCATACTCCTCATTCGGTTGTTTGAACATCATTTTAAGAGTATTTTCTACATACCCAATAGATTTATCACCATAATCTAATGGCAGGCCATTTTTCTTACGTAAAGTCCACGCTACAAGCACCGGAAATTTAGCCAGAATCCGAACAATAGCATTATACATGTCTTGTTCAGATTCAACATTGACACTAGAAGGATTAAATGCAGTTAGAGCGCTTGTCAATGAGGCCAATACCCCCATTGGGTGTGCAGATTTTGGAAATGCATCTAAAATCTTTTTAACATCATCATCTACAATACAATGAGATTTTATATCCTTATGAAATTTTTCTAGTTGCTCTTTTGTGGGAAGCTCTCCAAAAATTAATAAAAATGCAACTTCTAAAAAAGTAGCCTTCTCTGCCAATTCCTCAATAGCATACCCTCTATATCTTAAAATACCTTTCTCCCCGTCCAAAAATGTGATGGCACTTTCACAAGAACCAGTGTTTTTGTAACCAGGATCTAAGGTAATATACCCTGAAGTGGCAGATCTAAGGTTGCTAATATCTATTGCTAATTCATCTTCTGTACCCTTCGAAATTGGAAGCTCAAACTTTTCCCCATTTAAGTCAAGGAATGCTTTATCAGACATAAAAAAGTGATTGTATGTTGTTAATATTGTAGATTGCTAAAATACGAAATATATAAGGATTTCTGAAGTTCCTATGTTACCGAATTCACAACAAATAAGCCATATCTTCATTAAATTTTTGTTAATCCAAAATTTCAGCCGGCCTCCACTAATAATTATTTGAATTTTTCAAGGAGATAAAAAAAGGGAACCGTATTCGATTCCCTCTAAAATATATAAAGTTTATTAAACTTATTTATCAATTTTGAAAGCTTTAAGCTGAGGATAGTAAGCAACCTCACCCAATTCTTCCTCTATGCGTAACAATTGATTATACTTAGCCATACGATCGCTTCGAGAAGCTGAACCGGTTTTAATCTGACCAGTATTTAATGCTACGGCTAGATCAGCAATAGTATTGTCTTCAGTTTCCCCTGAACGATGCGACATAACACTTGTGTAGCCAGCATTATGTGCCATATTAACCGCTGCTATCGTTTCAGTTAATGTACCTATTTGGTTAACCTTAATTAAAATTGAATTAGCAATTTTATTATCAATTCCCTTTGATAACCGTTCCACATTAGTTACAAATAAATCATCTCCAACCAATTGAACTTTATCTCCAATAATTTCAGTAAGGTATTTCCATCCTTCCCAATCATTTTCATCCATACCATCTTCAATTGAGATGATTGGATACTTTTGAGATAATTCTGCAAGATAATCTGCCTGTTCTTTACTGCTTCTAATTACACCGCTATCCCCTTCAAATTTTGAATAATCGTATTTACCGTCAACGAAAAACTCTGAAGAAGCACAATCTAGTGCAATCATTATTTCATCACCAAAAGCGTATCCAGCTTTTTTAACAGCTAAAGCGATTGTATCCAAAGCATCCTCGGTACCATCAAAAGTTGGAGCAAATCCACCTTCATCACCAACCGCAGTATTCAATCCGCGATCATGTAGAACTTTTTTCAGGTTATGGAAAATTTCAGTTCCCATTTGAAGGGCATGGGTGAATGATTTTGCCTTAACTGGCATAATCATAAATTCTTGAAATGCGATTGGAGCATCGCTATGAGATCCTCCATTAACAATATTCATCATAGGTACAGGCAGCGTATTTCCTGAAACCCCACCAACATATCTAAATAATGGCAAATTAAGTTCATTTGCCGCTGCTTTTGCAATGGCAAGAGAAACGCCAAGAATAGCATTAGCCCCTAACTTCGATTTATTTGGAGTACCATCTAAATCAATCATCATTTGATCTAATCTATTTTGATCGAAAACTGATTCCCCGATTAGTTCTTCTGCAATTATGGTATTAACATTTTCAACGGCCTTTAAAACACCCTTACCCATGTAAGATGTATCACCATCCCTCAATTCTACAGCTTCATGTTCACCAGTAGAAGCACCTGAAGGAACAGCAGCTCGACCCAAAACACCATTTTCTGTTATTACATCAACTTCAACTGTTGGATTACCTCGAGAGTCAAAAATTTGACGGGCATATATGGCATTGATAAAACTCATTGTTATTCTTTTTATGGTTAATTATTTAGAAAGCACAAATTTACGAATTAACCTATCCTTTCTACTTAAAAATGTTAAAATTAAATAAGCAAAAAACGACTTTAAGAGGTTACCGAACTATTTGAATGCTTCTTAATTGTTTCAAGAAATTCATCGAACAAGTATGAAGCATCGTGAGGACCAGGACTAGCCTCCGGATGGTATTGGACTGAAAAAACGGGCTTGTTTTTCATTCTTATTCCCGCTACAGTTTGGTCATTTAAATGAACATGGGTAATTTTTATATCAGGATGATTTTCCGTTTCTTCTCTATTAATGGAGAAACCATGATTTTGGGATGTAATCTCACCCTTTCCTGTTTCAAGGTTCATAATAGGGTGGTTGATTCCCCTATGTCCATGATGCATTTTATATGTTGAAATACCATTAGCGAGACCTATTATTTGATGCCCCAAACAAATACCAAAAAGAGGAAGGCCTTTTTCTATCACTTTTTTAGCAACAGCCTGGGCTTGATCCAATGGTTCTGGATCCCCAGGTCCATTGGAAAGGAAATATCCATCAGGATTCCATGCTTCCATTTCTTCAAAGGTTGAATCGAATGGAAATACCTTTATATAAACATCTCTTTTAGAAAAATTTCTAAGAATGTTCTTTTTAATTCCTAAATCTAAAGCCGCAATTTTGTAGGTAGCATTTTCGTCTCCATAAAAATATGGTTCATTGGTAGAAACTTTAGAGGCCAATTCCAGCCCTTTCATATTAGGAATTTTAGACAATTGCTCCTTCAATCCATCGATATCATCAACATCTGTAGAGATAACTGCATTCATCGCACCATGTTCTCTGATATGACTAACCAAAGCCCTAGTATCAACATCTGAAATTGCAAATAGTTTATTCTTCTCGAAGAATTCTTCCAAGGATGCATCCGCTGAAGGTCTAGAGTAAGTAAAACTAAAATTACGGCAAACCAATCCAGCAATTTTAACAGAATCGGATTCAACTTCAGATTCCATGGTTCCATAGTTCCCAATATGTGCATTGGTGGTAACCATAATTTGGCCAAAGTAAGAAGGATCGGTGAAAATTTCTTGATATCCAGTTGTACCGGTATTAAAACAAACTTCACCAAACGCTGATCCTTTTTTACCTATTGATTTTCCGTAAAAAATAGTTCCATCTTCTAATAAGATAAGGGCTTTATCTCTTTTTGTGTACTTCATAATTAATGTGTGATAATACGGTTTTGCAATATTAAAATATTATAGATGAATTAAAAAAAAGGGATTTGCTAAAAAGCAAATCCCTTTAATAAATATTGTAATCTAATCATTTTACTCTTCCTCGTTTGAAGCTTTAGTTTCTGATTTAGATTCAGCTGCTTTCGTTTCCGTTGCAACTGGAGCAGCAGTGCTGGATTTACCTCCTCCTCTTCTACTCCTTCGAGTTGACTTCTTCTCTGGCTTGCTTGCATTGTATAATTCATTATAATCTACAAGCTCAATCATTGCCATTTCAGCGTTATCACCCAAACGGTTTCCTAATTTAATGATTCTAGTATAACCTCCAGGTCTATCTCCCACCTTTGCAGCAACATCTCTAAAAAGTTCAGTTACAGCCTCCTTTTGTCTAAGACGACTAAAAACAATTCTACGGTTGTGCGTAGTGTCATCTTTAGATTTTGTAATCATTGGCTCAACAAATTGTTTAAGAGCCTTTGCCTTTGCCAAGGTGGTATTGATGCGCTTATGCTCAATCAATGAACAAGCCATATTGGCCAACATTGATTTTCTATGAGCAGTCTTTCTGCCTAAGTGATTAATTTTCTTTCCGTGTCTCATTGCATTATATCTTTCGCTAAACGATTAATCGCCTAGTCCTTATCTAACTTATATTTACTTAAATCCATTCCGAAACTCAAGCCTTTAACACTTACAAGTTCTTCCAACTCAGTTAAAGATTTCTTTCCGAAATTTCTAAACTTCATCAAATCATTTTTGTTGAAGGAAACCAAATCACCAAGAGTATCAACTTCTGCAGCTTTCAAACAGTTCAAAGCTCTAACAGAAAGATCCATATCAACTAATTTAGTTTTAAGCAATTGTCTCATGTGCAGTGACTCCTCATCATAAGTTTCAGTCTGAGCAATCTCATCAGCCTCAAGGGTGATACGCTCATCTGAGAACAACATAAAATGATGAATAAGAATCTTAGCAGCTTCGGTTAAAGCATCTTTAGGATGAATTGATCCATCACTAATAATTTCAAAAACCAATTTTTCGTAATCGGTTTTTTGCTCAACACGATAATTCTCAATGCTATACTTCACATTTTTAATAGGAGTATAGATAGAATCAGTAAAAATGGTTCCAATAGGTGCAGAAGATTTTTTGTTTTCTTCAGCAGGAACATAACCACGACCTTTTTCGATTGTTATTTCTAAATTAACGCTCACTTTAGGATCTAGGTTACAGATAACAAGATCTTTGTTCAATACTTGGAATCCAGAAATGAATTTTTGGAAATCACCAGCAACGATTTGGTCTTGTCCAGATATAGAGATTGAAACAGATTCGTTATCTATTTCATCGATTTGACGTTTGAATCTAATTTGCTTAAGGTTCAAAATAATTTCCGTTACGTCTTCAACAACGCCAGAAATAGTTGAAAATTCGTGGTCAACACCCTCAATTCTAACTGATGTAATCGCGAAACCTTCCAAAGAAGACAAAAGCACACGTCTTAGAGCATTACCTACCGTTAAACCATAACCTGGTTCTAATGGCCTGAATTCGAATTTACCTTCGAAATCAGTTGAATCAATCATGATTACCTTATCGGGCTTTTGAAAATTTAATATAGCCATATTGTGTTGTGTATCAGTTATTATTTAGAGTATAATTCCACTATAAATTGTTCGTTGATCTTTTCTGGAATTTGGATTCTTTCTGGCACAGATACATAAGTACCTTCCATTTTATCCTTATTCCAAGTGATCCACTCGTATACTTGGCTAGCATTTGCTAATGAACTTTGGATAGCTTCCAAAGACTTAGACTTTTCTCTTACGCCTACAACATCACCAGCTTTCAAAATGTAAGAAGGAATGTTTACCACTTCACCATTAACAGTAATGTGTCTGTGGGAAACTAATTGTCTTGCACCGCTTCTAGATGGAGCCAAGCCCATTCTATAAGCAACGTTGTCTAGTCTAGACTCACACAATTGCAAAAGAACTTCACCGGTAATACCAGGAGCTGCAGTTGCTTTTTTGAACATGTTTCTGAATTGACGCTCAAGGATACCATAGGTATATTTAGCTTTTTGCTTCTCCATTAACTGGATTGCGTATTCAGACTTTTTGCCACGACGCTTATTAATGCCGTGTTGACCTGGAGGATAATTTCTTTTTTCGAAAGCCTTATCGTCTCCATAAATAGCCTCACCAAATTTTCGGGCTATCTTTGTTTTAGGACCAGTATATCTTGCCATATTAAAGTTTAAATTGAGGGGATTTATGAATTAAGGTCTAAATCTTATATCCTTCGATAAATCGAATTCCCTCTTTGGTTATACGTAATTAAATTTTGTGATTATTAAACTCTTCTTCTTTTAGGTGGTCTACAACCATTGTGTGGAAGCGGAGTTACATCGATGATTTCAGAAACCTCGATACCTGCATTATGAATAGAGCGAATTGCTGACTCTCTACCATTTCCAGGACCTTTAACATAAACTTTCACCTTCTTTAACCCAGCCTCCTTAGCTACACCAGCTGCATCTTCCGCCGCTAATTGAGCTGCATAAGGAGTGTTTTTCTTAGAACCTCTAAAACCCATTTTTCCTGCAGATGACCATGCAACAACTTCTCCCTTTTTGTTTGTTAGGGAAATAATGATGTTATTAAATGAAGCTGTAACGTGTGCCTCACCAATTGCATCTACTATTACTTTGCGTTTTTTAGTACTTGCCTTTGCCATAGTTACTAATTATTATTTAGTCGCTTTTTTCTTGTTAGCAACAGTTTTTCTCTTACCTTTTCTAGTTCTGGAGTTGTTCTTAGTGCGTTGTCCTCTTAAAGGCAAACCAGCTCTATGACGAATTCCTCTATAACATCCAATATCCATTAAACGCTTAATGTTCAATTGAATTTCAGAACGTAATTCACCTTCAATAGTAAAAGAAGATACAGCATCACGAATTCTTCCGATTTCATCATCTGTCCAATCTTCTACTTTGGTATCTTCATTTACTTCAGCAGCAGCCAAGATCTCTTGAGCTCTACTTTTACCTATACCGAAGATATAGGTTAACGCGATAGCACCTCGCTTTTGTTTTGGTATATCAACCCCTGCAATTCTTGCCATAATTATCCTTGTCTTTGTTTGAATTTAGGATTCTTTTTGTTAATCACATAAAGTCTGCCTTTGCGACGAACCAATTTACATTCGGCGCTGCGCTTTTTTACTGATGCTCTTACTTTCATCTTATTAGTATCTATAAGTTATACGAGCCTTAGAAAGATCGTAAGGACTCATTTCTAATTTTACTTTATCTCCAGGTAGAAGTTTTATATAGTGCATACGCATCTTACCAGATATATGAGCGGTAACTATATGCCCATTTTCCAATTCTACCCTAAACATGGCATTTGATAATGCTTCTATAATTGTTCCGTCTTGTTCTATAGCTGCTTGTTTTGCCATAATATAATTTTTAAGCTACTGCTTTTCTGTTTTTACCAGTTTTCATCAAACCGTCGTAATGCTTATTCAACAAATACGAGTTAACCTGTTGCATCGTATCTATAGCAACCCCCACCATAATTAATAGTGAAGTACCACCAAAGAACAACGCCCATCCCGCCTGAACATCCATCAACTTAACAATTATTGCAGGGAACACCGCAATCAATGCCAAAAATATAGATCCAGGTAATGTAATTTGAGACATAATCCTATCGAGATATTCAGATGTTTCGGTGCCAGGGCGAATGCCAGGGATAAAACCTCCGCTTCTCTTTAAATCATCAGCCATTTTGTTTGTTGGTACTGTAATCGCGGTATAGAAATATGTAAATACAATAATCAATAAAGCAAAAACTAAATTGTACCAAAATCCGAATATGTCAGAAAATTGGGCCTGCATCCATTGTCCGGCATCCGAAGAACCAAAAGTCTTTCCTATCAAACTAGGAACAAACATAATTGCTTGTGCAAAGATAATTGGCATAACTCCCGATGCATTTAATTTCAATGGTAAAAACTGTCTAGAACCGAATACGTTTCTTTCGTATCCACCAGAAGCAGTTCTTCTTGCATACTGAACCATGATTTTTCTAACTGCCATTACTAACATAACAGAAGCTAGAATAATCACAAACCAAATTACTAGTTCAATCAAAATCATCATAAGACCACCGTTTCCGCCACCGTCTAATCTAGAAGCAGCATTTTGTACAAACGATTGAGGTAATCTAGCAATAATTCCTACCATTATAAGTAGTGAGATACCATTACCAATTCCTTTGTCAGTAATCTTTTCACCTAGCCACATCGCAAAAATACAGCCAGTTACTAAGATGATTATAGATGAAACATAAAACAATCCGCCGGTTCCTAATAAAAAGGCCTCACTTGGTATACCAAATACAGGCTGCAAACTAGCCAAATACCCTGGAGCTTGTACCAAACATATTCCAATTGTTAACCAACGTGTTATTTGGTTGATTTTCTTACGGCCGCTTTCACCTTCCTTCTGTAACTTTTGCAGGTAAGGAATTGCAATACCCATCAACTGTACCACGATAGATGCAGAGATATAAGGCATAATTCCTAATGCAAAAACTGATGCGTTAGCAAAGGCTCCACCGGTGAACATATTAAGTATCCCTAAGATACCGTCTTGTGCACCCGCTGCTAAACCACCTAGCTTACTAGCATCAATTCCAGGTAGAACGACTTGTGCGCCGAATCTGTAAACCAATAATAATCCGAGAGTAAGGATGATACGATCCTTAAGCTCGGTTATTTTCCAAATGTTCTTAATAGTGTCTATAAATTTCATCCGTAGGTTGATGTTAAATTTCTACCGCTTCTCCTCCTGCCTTTTCAATTGCTTCTTTTGCAGAGGCTGTAAATTTATGGGCAGAAATTTTTAATGAGGCTTTTAATTCACCGCGACCTAAAATCTTAACCAAATCATTTTTGCTAGCTAGGCCAAGCTGAATAAGATCATCAACAGAAACAGTGTCTTTCAATTTATTTTCATCAACTAATTTCTGAAGGGTGTCAACATTAACTCCTTGATAAGAAACTCTGTTAATATTATTAAATCCAAATTTAGGAACACGCCTTTGCAACGGCATTTGTCCACCTTCAAAACCAATCTTTTTAGAATAACCTGATCTTGACTTGGCACCTTTGTGACCTCTTGTAGCGGTTCCACCTTTACCGGAACCTTGTCCTCTACCTACTCTTTTACCTTGGCCTTTAACAGAACCATCAGCTGGTTTTAAGTTACTTAAATCCATTTTGTATCGTTATTACTTTGTTTCTTCAACAGAAACTAAATGTTCAACCTTATTAACCATACCAAGAATACTTGGAGTGGCGTCGTGCTCCACAACCTGACCGATTTTTCTAAGACCTAAAGATTCTAAGATTCTTTTTTGAGTCTGAGTACGGTTGATTGCACTTCTTACTTTAGTTACTTTTATCTTCTTTGCCATGATTCCCTAGAATTATCCGTTATACAATTTATCTAAAGAAATTCCTCTGTCTTTTGCAACAGTCTGTGCATCCCTTAATTGTAACAAGGCATCAAAAGTAGCCTTTACAACGTTATGTGGGTTAGAAGATCCTTGAGATTTTGAAAGAACGTCATGTACACCAACAGCTTCCAAAACTGTTCTTACTGCACCACCAGCAATTACACCGGTACCAGGAGCAGCAGGAATAATAGCTACTCTAGCTCCACCATATTTACCTTTTTGCTCATGAGGTACAGTTCCTTTTTGGATAGGAATTCTAACCAAATTCTTCTTAGCATCCTCGACAGCTTTTGCAATTGCAGTAGCAACATCCTTTGATTTCCCTAGGCCATGTCCTACAACACCAGCTTCATCACCAACCACCACGATGGCCGAGAAACCAAAAGCTCTACCACCCTTGGTAACTTTCGTAACTCTTTGTACACCAACCAAACGGTCTTTTAAATCAATTCCACTTGGTTTTACTAACTCTGCGTTTTTGTATTTCTGATACATGATTTCTTAAAATTTTAGACCGCCTTCTCTAGCGCCTTCAGCCAATGATTTAACTCTTCCGTGGTATTGATATCCGCCTCTATCAAAAGAAACCGTTTCGATACCAGCCTTAAGTGCTTTTTCAGCAATCAATTTGCCTACTTGAGTAGCAATCTCACTTTTAGTTCCTTTTTCAGAACTCACTTCTTTATCTCTTGAGGATGCAGCGGTAATAGTTTTACCATTTACATCATCAACGATTTGAGCATAAATTTCTTTATTACTTCTGAATACAGATAATCTTGGTCTAGCGTCAGTACCAGATACAACCTTTCTAATTCGGTTTTGTATTCTCCTTCTTTTTTCGTTCTTCGTTAATGCCATGATCTTACTATTAAGCTGATTTACCTGCTTTTCTTCTTAATTGCTCACCTACGAACTTAATTCCTTTTCCTTTGTAAGGCTCTGGCTTACGGAAGGATCTGATTTTTGCAGCAACTTGTCCTACCAATTGCTTATCATGGGAAGTAAGTTTTACGATTGGGTTCTTACCTTTTTCTGTAATAGTCTCTACTTTAACCTCAGGGGCCAAATCTAAGACGATGTTGTGAGAGAAACCTAAAGCCAAGTCTAATTTTTGTCCTTGGTTAGAAGCCCTGTATCCAACACCAACCAATTCTAATTGTTTGGTCCACCCTTCAGAAACACCTTTAATCATATTGTTAACCAAAGCTCTATAAAGACCATGCTTTGCCTTATGCTCCTTGCTATCGCTTGGGCGTTCTATCTGTACATTACCATCCTCGACCTTAACATCAACTCCAGAGAAATCTTGAGTCAATTCACCCATTTTCCCTTTTACAACAATGGTATTGTCTTTTACTTCTACGGTTACCCCTTGAGGGATTGCTACTGGATTTTTTCCTATTCTAGACATATCTCCTACTTTTTAGTAAACGTAACACAATACTTCACCACCAACATTTTCTCTCTCAGCTTGTTTTCCGGTTAATACACCGTGAGAAGTTGAGACAATCGCAATACCAAGGCCATTAAGAACTCTTGGCATTTCTTTGGCGCCAGCATACTTACGTAAACCTGGTTTACTAACTCTAACGATTTTCTTAATCACAGGCTCTTTAGTCTCTTTGTTAAATTTCAGAGCAATTTTGATTGTACCTTGAGAAGTAGAATCGTCGAATTTATAACTCAAGATATATCCTTGATCGAATAATATCTTGGTTATCTCTTTTTTCAAGTTAGAAGCAGGGATTTCAACTACCCTGTGATTTGCCTTTACGGCATTTCTAACTCTTGTTAAATAATCCGCTATTGGATCTGTGTACATAGTTATATAATTGCGGTAACGGTTTTCGGCCTAATGCCAAACCTGAAACCAGTTCATACTTTTTTATCTTTGGATTACCAGCTAGCTTTAGTAACACCAGGTATTAAACCTTGGTTAGCCATTTGGCGAAACATAACACGAGAAATTCCAAAAACTCTCATGTACCCTTTTGGTCTACCTGTAAGTTTACACCTATTGTGTTGACGTACAGGAGAAGCATTTTTAGGTAACTTTTGTAATGCATCGTAGTCTCCAGCTTCTTTTAAAGCCTTACGTTTCTCTGCATATTTAGCTGCCAATTTTGCTCTTTTAACCTCACGGGCTTTCATTGATTCTTTAGCCATATTAATTCTTTTTAAATGGTAATCCTAATTCTTGTAATAATGATTGTGCTTCTTTGTCTGTTTCTGCAGAAGTAACGAAGGTAATATCCATTCCAGAAATTCTATTGATCTTATCTATATCAATTTCTGGAAAAATAATTTGTTCTGTAATACCTAAGTTATAGTTTCCTCTACCATCAAAACCAGTTGCCTTAATACCGTTAAAGTCTCTAACACGAGGAAGAGCCGCAGTAATTAATCTATCTAAAAATTCATACATCTGCTCTCCACGAAGAGTAACCTTCGCACCGATTGGCATTCCTTTACGCAACTTAAACGAAGCAACGTCTTTCTTAGAGATAGTAGCAACAGCTTTCTGACCAGATATGGTTGTTAATTCATCAACAGCGTGATCAATTAATTTCTTATCGGCTACAGCTGCACCAACACCTTTGGAAATAACTATTTTCTTAAGTTTAGGCACTTGCATTACGTTCTTATATCCGAACTCCTTTGTAAGAGCTGAGACAATTCTCTCATTAAACTCTTTCTTTAATCTTGGTGTGTAAGCCATAACTAAATTACTTCGTTTGATTTTTTAGAATAACGCACCTTCTTATCGCCTTCCATTTTATAACCAACTCTTGTGGTTTCACCTTTCTTGTTTAATAAAGAAAGATTTGAAATGTGGATTGGCGCTTCTTTTTCTACGATTCCACCTTGAGGATTTTGTGCACTAGGCTTATTGTGTTTTTTCACAATATTAACCCCTTCAACCAAGGCTTTATCTTTATCCTTGAAGATTTTAAGAACTTTGCCTTCAGAACCCTTATGGTCACCGGCAATAACTTGTACTGTATCTCCTGATTTTATTTTAAACTTTGCCATCTTAATTTTCATTAAAGCACCTCAGGTGCTAATGATACAATTTTCATGAATTGCTTATCTCTAAGTTCTCTTGCAACAGGACCAAATACACGAGTTCCTCTCATTTCACCTGCCGGATTCAACAATACACAAGCGTTGTCATCAAATCTGATGTAAGAACCGTCTGGACGACGAACCTCCTTTACCGTGCGCACAACAACTGCTGTAGATACGGCACCTTTTTTAATGTTTCCGTTTGGAGTGGCATCTTTAACAGATACTACTATTTTGTCTCCAATGCTAGCATAACGCTTTTTTGTTCCACCCAATACACGGATGGTCAACACTTCCTTAGCACCAGTGTTGTCAGCAACCTTAAGTCTACTTTCTTGTTGTATCATGATTACTTAGCTCTTTCAATAATTTCTACTAATCTCCAACATTTAGATTTACTCATAGGACGAGTTTCCATAATCCTAACAGTATCTCCAATGTTACAGTCGTTGGTTTCGTCGTGAGCAACATATTTCTTTGTTTTCAAAACGAACTTACCATACATCGGGTGTTTTACCTTTTTAACCTCAGAGACCACGATTGATTTCTGCATTTTGTTGCTGGTAACAACACCTATACGTTCTTTTCTTAAATTTCTGTTTTCCATCTTTCCGCGGACTACTATTGTAATTCTCTTTTAGTTAACTCTGTGGCCAATCTTGCTACGGTACGTCTAACAGTACGTAATTGGATTGGGTTCTCTAAAGGTGAAATTGCGTGTGCCATTTTTAAATCGGCATAGCTTCTCTTAGTTTCACTAAGTTTCTCCTGTAAATCCGCTGTTGACAACTTTGTAATTTCTGCTTGCTTCATAATATCTGTTATTAAGCTTCGAATTCGTAATCGCGAGCTATGACGAATTTAGTTTTTACTGGTAATTTTTGGGCTGCTAAACGCAAAGCTTCCTTTGCAGTTTCTAATGGCACTCCTCCGATTTCAAAAAGAATTCTACCAGGTTTTACAACGGCTACCCAATATTCTACGGCACCCTTACCTTTACCCATACGTACCTCAAGAGGCTTTTTGGTAATTGGTTTGTCTGGAAAAATCTTGATCCAAATGGAACCCTCCCTTTTCATGTAACGCGTTGCTGCAATACGTGCTGCTTCTATTTGTCTAGCAGTGATAAATTGAGAGTCCAATGACTTTATTCCGAAAGTTCCGTTAGATAACACATGACCACGATTGGAGTTACCCTTCATGCGGCCTTTTTGCATCTTGCGAAATTTTGTTCTTTTAGGCTGTAACATTGTTCCTTAACTTTTAATTACTTTCTACGACGTCTCTTTTCAGAACCACCGCGTCCAGTAGATTTACCTTTGTTCTTAGACAAGCCAACTAGGGGAGAAAGTTCTCTCTTACCGTAAACTTCACCTTTCATGATCCATACTTTGATACCTAATCTACCGTAAGTAGTGTGGGCTTCAACCAAAGCATAGTCGATATCAGCTCTAAATGTTGATAAAGGAATACGACCTTCTTTGTAGTGCTCAGAACGTGCCATCTCAGCACCATTCAAACGACCACTGATTTCAATCTTTATTCCTTCAGCATTCATACGTATAGCAGCAGCAATAGCCATTTTGATAGCCCGTCTGTATGAAATTCTATTTTCAATTTGACGTGCAACACTTGACGCTACTAAAAACGCATCTAGTTCAGGTCTCTTAATTTCAAAGATGTTTAACTGAACCTCTTTATCGGTTAATTTCTTAAGCTCTTCTTTCAACTTGTCTACCTCTTGTCCACCTTTACCGATAATAATACCAGGTCTAGCAGTAGTGATAGTAACGGTTACAAGTTTAAGGGTTCGCTCAATAATAACCCTAGACACACTAGCTTTAGAAAGACGAGCATGTATGTACTTTCTAATCTTATCGTCTTCAGCCAACTTATCTCCATAGTCATCCCCACCATACCAGTTGGATTCCCATCCTCTGATGATACCTAAACGATTTCCGATTGGATTTGTCTTCTGTCCCATACTTCTATCTTAGCTTTGTGCGTTATTTAATGATCCTATAACCACAGTTACGTGATTGGAACGTTTTCTAATTCTGTGTGCACGACCCTGTGGTGCAGGGCGTAATCTTTTCAACATAGTTCCACCATCCACTCTAATTTCTTGAATGAATAAATCAGCTTCTTCTATATTGGCATCTTCGTTTTTAGCTTGCCAGTTAGCAACAGCAGATAGAACCAATTTTTCTAATCTACTAGCAGCTTCCTTTTGGCTATACTTCAAGATTTGAAGAGCTTTTTCTGCCTTTTCACCTCTTACCAAATCAGCGACAATACGCATCTTTCTTGGCGAGGTAGGACAATTGTTCAGCTTTGCAAAAGCAATCTGCTTCTTCTCAGCCTTTCTAGCTTCAGCCATTTCCTTTTTACGACTTCCCATTGCTCTTATTTTTTACCTTTATTTTTAGCACCTGCGTGTCCTCTGAAGGAACGCGTCGGTGAAAATTCTCCAAGTTTATGACCTACCATGTTCTCAGTGATGTAAACTGGAACGAATTGACGACCATTATGAACTGCAATCGTCTGACCGACAAAGTCTGGTGTAATCATAGATGCTCTAGACCAAGTTTTGATAACAGTCTTCTTATTAGCAGCTACATTTTCCGCAACTTTCTTGTCTAATTTATAATGGATGTAAGGTCCTTTCTTTAATGAACGTGCCATACTATTTCAATTATTTCTTTCTACGTTCTACGATATACTTATTACTAGCTTTGGTTTTAGACCTTGTTCTATAACCTTTAGCAGGAATACCTTTACGAGATCTTGGATGACCTCCGGAAGCCCTACCTTCACCACCACCCATTGGGTGATCAACAGGGTTCATAACAACAGCTCTAGTTCTTGGTCTTCTACCTAACCATCTATTTCTACCAGCTTTACCTGATACGATCAACTGATGGTCTGAGTTAGAAACAACTCCAATAGTGGCCATACATTCTGCAAGAATCAATCTAGTTTCACCAGAAGGAAGCTTAACAGTTGCAAATTTTCCATCTCTCGCCATTAACTGGGCAAATGCACCAGCAGAACGTGCCATAATAGCACCTTGTCCAGGACGTAATTCTATACAGCTAATGATAGTACCAAGAGGAATTTGGCTTAAAGGCATAGCATTCCCTATTTCGGGAGCAACACCTTCACGACCAGAAGTAATCGTCTGACCCACTTGTAATCCATTCTGTGCAATCACATAACTCTTTTCTCCATCTGCATACTGAACCAATGCGATAAATGCACTTCTGTTAGGATCGTATTCAATGGTCATAACTTCAGCAGGAGAATCATATTTGGTTCTCTTGAAGTCGATTATACGATACTTCTTTTTATGACCACCACCAATGTAGCGCATGGTCATTTTTCCTTGACTGTTTCTACCACCAGACCTCTTCTTCGGAGCTAATAAACTTTTCTCCGGCTTATCAGTTGTAATGGCGTCAAACCCATTAACAACTCTAAAACGCTGGGCCGATGTAATCGGTTTTAATTTTCTTACTGACATCTTAGTCTAATTACATATTAGCGTATAAATCGATCATCTCTCCTTCCGCCAATTGAACGAATGCCTTTTTAACGGCACTTGTTTTCCCGTGCTGAACACCCGATCTCGTGTAACGGGTCTTTCTGTCTGGGCGGACATTTACAGTTCGAACTTTTTCAACAGAAACGCCATAAGCAGACTCAACTGCTTGCTTTATTTCCAACTTGTTCGCCTTTGTATCAACTTCGAAGCTATAGCAGTTTCTCAATTCGCTATCTGCGGTAGCTTTTTCGGTGATTATAGGTTTAATTAGAATACTCATGACCTTCTTAATTACTTAAATTCGATACAATTCCTTCTAGCGCGCTCTCAACAAGCACAACTTTGTTGGCATTCATAATTTTGTAAGTACTTAATTCTGAGTTAGTTACAACTTCAGACCCTTCCAAATTACGTGCGGACAAATATACATTATTATTCTGTGCACCCAACACAAACAAAGATTTTTTCCCGTCTAGCTCTAAAGCCTTTAAAACAGACCTGAAATCTTTAGTTTTAGGAGCATCAAAATTGAAATCTTCAAGAACAACGATTGCATCCTCATTTGCTTTGATACTGAAAGCAGATTTACGAGCTAAGCGCTTAACGTTCTTATTCAATTTGAAACCATAATTGCGAGGTCTTGGACCAAAGAAACGGCCTCCACCTTTAAACACACCAGATTTAATACTACCAGCTCTAGCGGTACCAGTTCCCTTTTGCTTTTTAAGCTTACGGGTACTTCCAGTAATCTCAGCTTTTTCCTTAGCTTTATGGGTACCCTGTCTCTGGTTAGCCAAATACTGCTTCACGTCTAGATACACAGCATGATTGTTTGGCTCAACAGCAAACACATCATCAGAAAGTTCAATCTTTCTACCTGTATCTTTTCCTTTAATATCTATAACCGCTACTTTCATTACTTCTCGATTATTACATAAGAATTCTTATGACCAGGAACACAACCTTTTACTACTAAAAGATTTTTCTCTGGAACAACTTTGTAAACTCTTAAATTTTCTACTTTAACATTTTCACCACCCATTCTTCCGGCCATTCTCATTCCTTTGAAAACTCGAGAAGGGTAAGATGATGCACCAATAGAACCAGGAGCTCTTAAACGGTTATGTTGACCGTGAGTTGATTGACCAACACCACCGAAACCATGTCTTTTAACAACACCTTGGAATCCTTTTCCTTTAGAAACACCTGTAATATCAACAAATTCACCTTCTATAAAGTGATCTACATTGATGGCATCACCTAATTTGTAATCCTCTCCAAATCCTTGGAATTCTACGACTTTGGTTTTCACAGTAGTGCCGGCTTTCTTAGCGTGACCTAATTCAGCTTTTGTAGCACTTCTTTCTGCCTTGTCATCGAAACCAAGTTGAAGAGCACTGTACCCGTCAACCTCTTCGGTTCTGACTTGGGTAACGATACAAGGCCCACATTGAATAACAGTACATGGGATGTTTTTCCCATTCTCGTCATAAATGCTGGTCATACCGATCTTTTTTCCTATTAACCCAGACATACTAATTTAATTATGGATCTTACGATCCGTTGTTTATACTTATTTAAAAAATTTCAGGGTCAAAATACTTTTCAACCCTGAAATGTATTTTTACCGTTTTTCCTTTGCACGCAGCTCCGGACATGTCTTCCCTCCTATTTGCAGAGAAGTTTTATCACACCTTGATCTCTACTTCAACCCCACTTGGCAATTCTAACTTCATCAACGCATCAATTGTTTTAGAAGAAGAACTGTAGATATCTAACAATCTCTTGTAAGAACTTAACTGAAATTGCTCTCTACTCTTTTTGTTTACGTGAGGAGACCGTAACACTGTAAAAATTCTTTTGTGTGTTGGTAATGGAATCGGTCCAGTTACAACAGCTCCAGTATTCTTTACAGTTTTAACGATTTTATCGGCAGATTTATCTACCAAGTTATGATCGTATGATTTTAATTTTATTCTGATTTTTTGACTCATTTCTTTTACCGTTTAAGCTTCAACTCCTTTAGCAGCCTTAATCACTTCTTCAGCAATATTTGAAGGTGTTTCGGCATAGTGTGAAAATTCCATAGTAGAAGTTGCACGACCTGAAGACAATGTTCTTAATGACGTTACATAACCGAACATTTCAGATAATGGCACTTCTGCCTTAATAACTTTAGAACCTGCACGGTCAGACATATTATTTACCTGACCACGACGACGGTTTAAATCTCCAACAATATCTCCCATGTTTTCTTCAGGAGTTAAAACTTCCAACTTCATGATAGGCTCCATAATTACAGCTTTCGCGGCTTTTGCAGCAGCTCTAAATCCTAATTTGGCAGCCAATTCGAATGATAATTGGTCAGAATCCACATCATGGTAAGAACCATCTAACAAAGTAACTTTCATAGAATCTACTTCGTAACCAGCTAATGGACCATTTACCATTGCTTGTTTGAAACCTTTTTCTACTGATGGAATAAATTCTTTAGGAACGTTACCACCTTTGATTTCAGAAACGAAGTCAAGACCTGTTTTACCTTCTTCTGCTGGTTCTAATTTAAATACGATATCAGCAAACTTACCACGACCACCAGATTGTTTCTTATAAACTTCTCTGTGCTCAGCCGTTCTTGTAATAGCTTCTTTGTATTCAACTTGTGGTTGACCTTGGTTAACCTCTACTTTAAACTCACGTCTTAAACGGTCAACAATTATATCCAAGTGAAGCTCACCCATACCAGAGATAATAGTTTGGCCAGAAGCTTCATCCGTTCTTACAGTAAAAGTCGGATCTTCTTCAGCTAATTTAGCAAGAGCCATACCCAATTTATCAACGTCAGCCTTAGTTTTAGGCTCAACAGCGATACCAATTACTGGATCAGGGAAGTTCATACTTTCAAGAACGATTGGGTGTTTTTCATCACATAGTGTATCACCTGTCTTAATGTCCTTGAAACCTACAGCAGCTCCAATATCTCCAGCTTCAATATATTCAATTGCATTTTGCTTGTTAGAGTGCATTTGATAGATACGGGAAATACGCTCTTTCTTACCAGATCTTGTGTTCAATACATAAGAACCTGCATCTAAATGACCTGAATAAGCACGGAAGAAAGCTAAACGACCAACGAAAGGATCAGTAGCGATCTTAAATGCTAATGCAGAAAAAGGAGCAGTAACATCAGGCTTACGCTTAACTTCCTCTTCAGTATCAGGATTTGTTCCAACGATAGCATCCTTATCTACAGGAGAAGGAAGGTATCTACAAACAGCATCTAATAAGAACTGTACACCTTTATTCTTAAATGATGAACCACAAACCATAGGTATGATAGACATATCCATAACCGCTGCTCTTAAAGCGGCATGAATTTCATCTTCAGTTATTGAAGATTCATCTTCGAAAAATTTCTCCATAAGGTTTTCATCGTACTCGGCTACAGCTTCAATCAACTGAGCTCTATACATATCAACCTCTTCTTGCATATCTGCAGGAATATCGATTTCATCGAAAGTAGAACCGAAGTTATCCTCGTGCCAAACAATAGCACGGTTTTTAACCAAGTCAACAATTCCTTTAAAATCCATCTCTTCACCAATAGGCAATACAATTGGCACTGCATTAGAGCCAAGCATATCCTTCACTTGTTGGCAAACACCCAAGAAATTAGATCCTTGGCGGTCCATTTTATTTACAAAGCCCATACGAGGAACTTTGTAATTATCAGCAAGTCTCCAGTTGGTCTCAGATTGAGGCTCAACACCATCAACAGCAGAGAACAAGAAAACTAAACCATCCAATACACGTAAAGAACGGTTTACCTCAACAGTAAAATCCACGTGACCAGGAGTGTCGATAATATTAAAATGGTAATCTTTAGCATCAGCAGTAGGCTGACCATTTTCTTTAGGGAATTTCCAGGTACAGGTTGTTGCTGCAGAAGTAATGGTAATACCTCTCTCCTGCTCTTGCTCCATCCAGTCCATAGTAGCAGCACCATCATGCACCTCACCTATTTTGTGAGAAACACCGGTATAAAACAAGATACGCTCTGTAGTTGTTGTTTTACCAGCATCGATATGCGCTGCAATTCCTATATTTCTAGTATATTTTAAATCTCTTTGTGCCATTATCTATTAAAATCTGAAATGTGAGAATGCTTTGTTTGCTTCTGCCATTTTGTGGGTATCCACACGCTTTTTAACAGCAGCACCTTCTTCCTTAGCAGCAGCTAAAATTTCTGCAGCTAATTTCTGAGGCATTGATTTTTCATTTCTTTTTCGTGAGTAACCGATCAACCACTTCATGGCAGTTGACACTTTACGGTCTGGACGAATTTGCATTGGAATTTGAAAAGTTGCACCACCAACACGACGGCTTCTAACCTCAACGTGTGGCATAACATTTGAAAGTGCATCTTTCCAAAGCTCTAAAGCAGTTTTTTCATCATCTGTTTTCTTAGCGTCAACGATATCAATGGCATCATAGAACACTTTAAAAGCAACTGACTTCTTCCCATCCCACATCATCATATTCACAAAACGTGTTACCAACTGATCGTTAAAACGTGGATCTGGCAACAACGGGCGTTTCTTCGCTTGTCTTTTTCTCATGTCTTCTTCTTAAAGTTTAATTACTTCTTCGGGCGTTTTGCACCATACTTAGATCTACGTTGAGTTCTTCCTTGAACACCTGCGGTATCCAAAGCACCACGAACAATGTGGTAACGTACACCTGGTAGGTCTTTAACCCTTCCACCTCTAACCAATACTATCGAGTGCTCTTGGAGGTTATGTCCTTCACCTGGGATGTATGCGTTTACCTCATTTCCGTTAGTCAACCTTACCCTTGCAACTTTACGCATTGCAGAGTTTGGTTTCTTCGGAGTTGTGGTATATACACGCGTACAAACCCCACGTCTTTGTGGACACGAATCCAAAGCAGCCGATTTACTCTTCTTGGTTATTTTGGCTCTTCCTTTTCGTACTAATTGTGAAATTGTTGGCATATATTTCTATAATAATTTTAAAACCCTCTCTTTAGAGGGCTGCAAAGGTAGAAATAAATATCAATTTTTCAAATCCTTGACAATGAATTTTTATAAGGATTTTGAATAAAAGTCATCTCAAAAATCAATTAACTGTATTTTTGAGGGCCACGATTAAAATTCGAGCTATAAAATTGAATAAGCTTCATATTCTATTTGCTATCATTATATGGATAATAACCCCTTCATTAGGGGCACAAAATGTTTGGCTTCAATTAGAAGGTTCCACAGTAGATAAAAAGGCAATAGATTCAATTTATACAAGCCGAGATTATCCAAATTTTTCTGCATTAAAAGGCTCCTTCGATTCTATTGTCCAAGTCTTAAAGCAAAGGGGATATTTCGACTTGCAGCATTCTGGCCTGAAAAAGGCAAATGATACAATATATAAGTCCAACTTCAAATTGGGAAACAGGGTTAAATTTATAGAACTAAATTTTATAAATGCTTCTAATGAACTTAAGCAACAATTAAATGAAGACAGTGTAACAATTAGAACCGAAATTTTATCTGAGTATCTTAACGGTTTAGTTGAAAGAATTTCACAATCGGGCAAACCCTTTTATTCCTTGCGTTTACTAAATCTAAAAAAAATAGACCAAAATATTTTAGGGGTGGAGGTTGAAGATAGCAGGGATGAAACGAGAAAGATAAATGCAATAAAAGTTAGAGGTTATTCAAATTTCCCCAAAAGTTACTTGAAGAATTATGTGGGTATTCGAACGGGAGAAATATATAATAAGAAAAATGTACTACGGAAGGTTAGAAGAATAGATCATTTAGGATTTGCAAAAACCTCTAAAGAACCTGAAGTTCTATTTTCTAAAGATTCCACTATCATATATATATATGTAGAAAAAGCTTCTTCAAATCGATTCGATGGTTTTATTGGATTTGGAACGGATGAAAACACCAATAAATTAAAACTAGATGGATATTTAGATTTGAGATTATTGAACAACCTCAATTTTGGAGAATCTATAAACATTATATATAAGAGTGATGAATTAGAACAAAAGACATTCAAAACTGATGTTTCTTTACCCTATCTGTTCGCCACAAACTTTAGTCTCGAGGCCGGGTTGCGACTCTTTAAAAAAGATTCCACGTTTATAACCAATAATTTAAAAGCAGACATTGGATATCAAATTGCCCCTAAGCATATCATCACATCAGGTATAGAGTCTATTATTTCAGAATCTTTACTCAATCAGGGTTCATCGTCCATTAACATTTCTGATTTTAATTCATTTTTTATTAGAACTAACTACACTTACAATAATCATAATTGGCAAGATCAACTTTTTCCTTTGAAATCTAACCTGGTATTAACAGCTGGTTTAGGAAATCGAAAAATAGATGAAATTAAAACAGAGCAGTACATTCTTGGGATAACGGGACATTATATATTCGATCTTAATTACAACAATAGCATCTTTACAGGGGTAAACTCAAATTATTTGATTTCCAATGGTTATTTAGATAATGAATTATTTAGGTTTGGAGGGATGCAATCTATTCGAGGTTTTAAGGAAAATAGCATAGCAGCAAACCTATTTGGTGTTATAAATACAGAATACAGATATCGCTTCACCAATAATTTTTATGCACATTCAATTATCGACATCGGATATTTTGAAAATAAGATAATCGATCTTAAAGAAAAAATATTTGGATTTGGTATTGGTTTGGGAATTGTAACAAATTCAGGATTATTAAGGATTCTGTACGCAGTTCCAAAGGTCGGATCCCAAGGAATTGAAATGTCTGACTCTAAAATACATCTCAATTTTTCAGCCCAATTTTAGAGAATCACATAATTATGCACGCATAATTTTAAAGAATTATTATTGTTTTTTTAACTTTTTATTAGCATTTTTGGTGCGGCTAATTCAAATTAATTTAAGCATGAAAACAAAGTTTAGTGGAATTCTCACGCTATTCCTAGCGTGTATTGTGCATTTGTCGTTTGCACAACAAAAAACGATTACAGGTACAGTGGTTGACCAAAGTGGTTTACCATTGCCCGGTGTTAATGTCGTTGTAGAAGGAACTACAAACGGAACCCAAACTGATTTTGATGGTAAATATTCCATCTCAGCTCAGACAGGTGAGGTTTTAGTTTTTTCCTATGTTGGCTTAAAAACCGCTAGTGCCACTGTTGGCGCATCTAATACTATAAATGTAACTATGGAAGAGGATGCAGCCCTTCTTGATGAAGTCGTAGTTACCGCTTTTGGTATTAAACGAGAAAAACAAAGCTTGGGTTATGCCCAGCAAACTGTTGGAGGTGAAACTCTTGTAAAATCTCGTGAAACTAATATTAATAATGCCTTAGCGGGTAAGGTAGCTGGTGTGCAATTTCAAGGTGCTCCTAGTTCTGGTTTTAACAATTCCAATATCCGTTTAAGAGGTGATACAGGTGTACTTTATATTGTTGACAACATAAAAGTAGACAACCCTTCAGATATCATTACGGAAGACATCGCTGATATGTCTGTTCTAAAAGGTGCTGCTGCAACTGCACTTTATGGACCTCAAGGTAAATCTGGGGTAATTATCATTACTACCAAATCTGCTGCTGCTGGTCAGAGCAGTATAAATGTTAATGTTAGTACAGCTGTAGAGAATATCTATGTACTTCCTAAATACCAAAATGAATATGGTGGTGGTTATTCCCAAGATTTTAATGTGTTTGAATTCAATCCTTCTGTGCATCCAGCTGATTGGGCTTCCTTCGATGGACAGCTAATGGTTGAATATTATGCTGATGAAAGCTGGGGACCAAAAATGGATGGAACCTTGGTAAGACACTGGGATTCTTGGATTCCTGGTGACCCAGAGTTTGGTCAACTTAGACCTTTTTCTCCAAACCCAGACAACGTAAAAGATTTCTTTGACACTGGTTTAACTACAAACACCAATATTACTTTTGCAAAGGGTGGTGAAGATTACTCAATCAGGGCATCATTGGCAAAAATCGACCGTAAAGGTGTAATGCCAAATTCTGACAGAAATACTGTACAAGGATCAATTAATGCCTCTATGAATTTAAGCGAGAAATTAACTGCTTTTGCTAACGTTAATTATCAAGATAGAAGAACGTCAAATTATCCTGACAACGGTTATGGTAATATTTCATCCAACTTTAACCAATGGTGGCAAAGACAGTTGGATATTGATAGGGTAAAGAACTTCAGAAGAAATGGAAATATTTATTCATGGAACCTCAACAGCCCAACCAATATTCAACCATTATATTGGGATAGCCCATATTTTACTACAGAGCTAAACCTTAATCCTCAAACCAAAAATGCATTTTACGGTAGATTTGGTTTAACATATGACATAATTGAGGACTTAAATGCAACAGTTGAGATAAGGAAGACTTATAATGCATATGAAAGCAATAATAGATTTGCCTTTGGTGGTTTAGGACAACCTTTTTATTCAGAAGCCGAAAGCACTTCAGGTGTTGATGAAATATTCGGTATATTGAATTACGAAACAGATTTATCTAGCTCATTTGACCTTGCAGCTAGTATCGGATTTGAAATTGCCGATTCTAACTATAAATCAATTAATGCATCCACCGCGGGTGGATTAACAGCAGAAGGATTCTATAGTTTAAATACTTCTGTAGATAGACCTACACTTTCTAGCTATAAGCAACAAACTAACAGAAAGTCGACATTTGCTAAAGCTTCTATTGGCTTCAAGGATATTCTATTTTTAGACGGTTCTGCCAGATTCGATTGGCAGTCAACTGCAAACCCAGAAGACAACAGAGTTGAGACCTATGGTGGATCGTTAAGTTTCATATTTAGTAAGCTATTCCCTCAAAACGACATACTTACCTTTGGTAAATTAAGAGCAAGTATGGCGGAGGCACCGTTATTCCCTGGCCCATACCAATTATCTGAAACATTTTCAATTGGGGTACCTTATGGTAGTTATGGAAAATTATCTGTTAGAAATCAATTACCAAATCCACAGTTAATAGGTGGTGTCCGTCAAGAATACGAATTTGGTGCAGAATTGAAATTTGCGCAGAGTAGGATTGGTTTAGATGTCACTTATTTCAACAGGGTTGATGACCAATTACCAGTAGGTGTATCATTAGATCCAGCAACTGGTTATACATCATTTCAAACAAACTCAGGAAAACAAACGTATAAAGGTTGGGAGGCCACTTTAAACTTTGTACCGGTTAAGACAGAGGATTTCCTTTGGGATTTTAGCGTAAATTTTGCAACTCTTGAACGTTTCGTAGATAAGATTGCAGATGGAACCGATGTAAACGTTTTAACTACTTCTTGGAGAGGAATTCAACTTCAAGAGAGAGCAGGAGAAGAATGGGGTGCAATTTATGGTAGAGCATACCGTAGAGATGATGCCGGTAATATTATCCTTTCAAGCACCGGTAACCCACGTTATGACACCAACCAATACTTAGGAAATCTTTTACCAGATTTTACTGGTGGTGCAACCAGTTTCATGAAATTTAAGAATTTCTCATTAGGTCTTGATTTCGATTTCCAAAAAGGTGGGAAAGTATTCTCTGTAACAAGAATGTTTAACGCTTATTCAGGTCTAGGAATAGAAACTGTTGGACCAAATGCTCTAGGCAATCCAGTAAGGGATGCAGTAACGGGTACCGGTGTTGTTAGCGGTGTTGTAGTTAATGCTAATAATGTTGGTAGTGATTCAGGTGGTGTATTAATTGAAGGTGTTGATGAAACAACAGGTGATCCAGCAGCTTACTATGTAGATCCAGTTACCTATTGGGCACGTCTATTTGCACTTCATGAAAGATGGTTATACGATGCTTCTTATGTTAAGTTACGTCAGGCACGTTTAGATTATGAATTTCCAAAGAAATGGATTGAAAATACATTCATAGATGGATTAAATGTAGGTGTTTTCGCCAATAACCTTTGGCTAATTTATACAGCTGTAGACGGAGTTGATGTGTCAGAATTAGAAGATAACAGCGCCCTTTCTGGTTATGGCTGGACTGAGGGTGGTCAATCACCAAACACAAGGACGATTGGTATTAACTTAAATATTACTTTCTAATAAAAAACGCTATAAATATGAAAATGACATATAATAAAATTGCCTTCATTTTCTCGGCTGTTTTGCTTTTCGCTACTAGCTGTGAGAATGTGGATTTTGGAGATTTGAACCAAAATCCGAATGAACCTAGTAATCCTGTTTTAGGTAGTTTAATGGCCAACACTCTTGGCTCAATCAGTGGCTATGTTGGCGCGACTACTTCTAACATGTACGTTCAATATTTATCTAATGGTCAGTACCCAGAGGAATCACAATATCAAACGCTAAACTGGGATTTTTCTGGTTGGTACTCTACTTTAAGTGATTTACAAAAAATCATTGATTTGAATACGGATGAAAGCACCCGTGCCAGTGCAGCACAAGGAAATGCATCTAATGAAAACCAGATTGCAGTTGCAACAATCTTAAGAGCATTTTATTTCCATACTATGACTGATAGATGGGGAATGCTACCTTATACCGAAGCATTGAATGGATTAGAAATCCAATATCCAAAATTTGATTCTCAACAAGCTATCTACCAAGGTTTGTTTGATGAGTTAGATATGGCTATTGGGATGATTGAACCAGGTGCAGGACCTAATGGTGATTATTTATTTGAAGGTGATATGAGTAGATGGGAAACTTTTGCCCAAACCTTAAAAATGGTAATGGCCTTAAGATTATCTGCTGCAGATCCTACTCTTGGAAGCCAAATGTTTAATGAAGCCCTAGGACATGAGATCATGTCTAATTCAGAGAATTTCTATTATCCTTTCTTGGCTGAAGAAAATAATGACAATCCATGGGAAGACAGATTCTTAGCTCCAAATTTCAGGAGAGATTATATGGTAAGTGATGTTTTCGTTAATGCATTAATAGGAAGTGGTACAGATGTAGCTCCAGAAGATCCAAGATTAGAGCAAATGGCAGAGCCAGCATTTAATTCAGGAACTTTTGTTGGTGCATTCTATGGAGAAGCAAATGACGCTACCGATGATTATTCTTTTATTACTCAAGACATCATTTATAACCAAACGGCTCCACTATACATCTTCACATATTCTGAGGTGCTTTTTGCCAGAGCTGAAGCAGCTCATCTAGGATGGACCAATGAAGATGCATCTGCATTATACGAAGATGCTATCGAAGCTTCCATGGAACAATGGGGTGTTGCAGAGGCTGACGCGGCTGCATATATTGCTGCAAATCCTTATACTGGGCCAGATGATATTGGATATGAAAAATGGGTATCACTATTTTTACAAGGATATGAGTCTTGGGCAGAATGGAGAAGAATGAAGGCAATGGGTTACGAAATGCCTTTAGATCCTCCTGCTGAGATGCTAAGTAATGCTACAGGTATTCCTGATAGACAAGCTTACGCTGCAACAGCGTCTGCGCTAAACGAAGAAAATTATAACGCTGCAATATCAGCTCAAGGTGCTGATGCATTAAATACCGTTCTTTGGATTTTTGAGTAATCCAAAAAGGTAAAATAAGTATAAAAACCTGCTCGCTGAGCAGGTTTTTTTTATATTTAAATAAGTAATAATTCATCTTTCAACATAATTGCTATGAAAACTTCACTGTATACTATTATCATTTCTATTACATTTCTTTTAATTGGAACAAATGTAATGTCACAAAATCCCGCTAATACTGGAAATTTACAAGATGGATTTAAAATTATGCGGGAAAATGTAAAAGGAACACCTTTCCTAACAAGTAATTGGATTGAGGGCTATGGTATTTATAGCAGTGGTACAAAAACGGAAGTCCTCCAATTGAACTATGATTTATATGGCGATAAGTTGGTGTTCAAGAATTCAGCAGGTGATGTACTCGAAATGTTAGATGAGGATTTAGTAGGTTTTATACTAGCTGATGAAGAAGAGAATTATATATTCATAAAAATACCTCAAGAAAACTTAGTTGACCAAAAGAAACCCAGAAAATATTTTCATTTAGTAGATGCACCCAACAAATATGTTGTTGTACAATACGATAAGGAATTAGACGACCCAAATAAATCGGGGTGGACTTCAAGTACTAGCAACACACTAAGTGCAGAATATAAATTAAACTCTAAAATTTTTGTTTTAAATCCTCAGGATAATTATGTTGAGTTAAAGCCAAAAAATAAAGCCCTCAGCAAAGCCTTTGCAAATGATAGCAAAATGGAGTCCTATTTAAAGCAGCATAAAATAGAAGATTTAAATGATCTAGTTCTAGCCATGCGCTCATATTATTCAGACTCTATAAATAATTAGAAATTATTTATGCTTCAAACCTTATTATTAATTCTACCATAAACCTCAAACTAATTATTCCAAGTGCATAAATTGACATCTATATCTGATCGGAATTGGACTTATTAATCATGTTGAGACCATTAAATTTAAATGTAATTTCGATGGATTATTTATTTACCAGAATAAGGTTCCTACCTAGAATTTATAAAATCACTTTGAACACTACCCTCTTCTAATAAAAACCATTTAGTTAATTGTTTTACCTCAACACCTAAAAAACAATTAAGCTTTATGAGATGGCTATTGGATCGACCTAGCTAATTTCAGAGATTTAGAATGCAAGATCATTAATAGAATTGCACAATTGAAAATTTATCTATATTCAATTGTTCCAGAATTTCCAACAAAGCGGTTTTTAAAGCAGTTAATTTAATAAATCCTAATTTTTTTCTTAATAAAATGTTAATTTTTAACAATTTGTAAATATTAATTTCTCCTAATTACTCCACTTTGTAAATGACCAATTAGTGAGTAGTAGCCTCGGTTAGAGCACTAAATTATGTGATTATTTAGTTCTTTAATATTAATTTTCAATGGATTGAGTTAATATAATTTAAGAAGGTATTATTGTTTGTTTAACATATTATTTAGAATTTTGGCTAGACTAATTCAAATAATTCTAACATGAAATCAAAGTTTAGTGGAATTTTCACGCTATTCTTAGCGTGTGTTGTGCACCTATCTTTTGCACAACAAAAAACGGTTTCAGGTACCGTAATAGACCAATCTGGTCTACCCTTACCTGGAGTTAACGTCATCATTCAAGGAACATCAACAGGAACACAGACAGATTTTGATGGAAATTATTCCATCGATGCCTCTGTTGGAAACGTTTTGATTTTTAGTTACATAGGGATGACAACTCAGTCGGTTACCGTTGGTAGTTCAAATACTATCAACGTTACACTTGCAGAAGATACTGCAGTATTAGATGAGGTAGTGGTTACTGCACTAGGTATCAAAAGGAATGCGAAAGAATTGTCGTATTCTGTTTCTACCTTAAAAAGTGATGACATTACTGAAACCAAAACCCCCAACGTTGCTACGGCAATGGTTGGTAAAGTAGCCGGATTACAGATTAACACTGTAAACAATGGTGTAAACCCAAATACTAGGGTTGTTCTTAGGGGTGCCCGTTCATTACTTGGAGACAACCAAGCGCTTATTGTGGTAGATGGTTTCCCTTCATCAAGAGGGGTATTAGACCGCATCAACCCAAATGATATTGAAAACATCAGTATCTTAAAGGGGGCCAATGCTGCAGCGCTTTATGGTTCGGAAGCAACAAACGGTGTTGTTTTAATCACCACCAAACGTGGTTCAGGAAAACTAAGCATTACCTACGATGGCGCTTACCAAATGGAAACAGTTGCTTATTTACCCGAATTTCAAGATGAATTTGGTGTTGGTGGATTTCCTGATGGAACACTATACCCTCTGGAAAACGTAGCATGGGGTCCACGTTTCGACGGAAGACTAGTTGATGCGAGTGAAACTTTGGATAATGGGGAAGTTTGGCAAGTGCCTTATAGCCCAATACCAAATAATCACAGAGACTTCTTCCAGGCAGGCAGTACAATAAGACATGGTGTTACAGTTCAAGGTGGTGATGAAAACAGTACGTTTTTAATATCTCTTGACCAGACCAATACAGAAGGAATTGTACCTAAAGATGCCTATAATAGAACCAATTTTAGGTTAAAAGGAACACGTAATTTTGACAAATTTAGTGTTGGTGGAAACATTTCATTTTTTAGATCTCATACTAATGTAGTTGGTGCAGGTGGTCGTCAAAACCGACCTCTGTATTGGAACATCATAAATACGCCATTACACCTTCCAATCCGGGAGATGAGGAATTGGAGAACCGGTAAGTTTACCCGAAATGAGGTTTCTTATTACGCATTTTATGAAAACCCATACTGGATTGTAGATACACAAAGAGAGAAATCTGATTTTAACGAATTTAATGCTCTTGCATTTGCAGATTATAAGATCACTGATTGGTTGACTGCGTCTATAAATATTGGATATACCTCTAGTTCAGATTCATTTAAAAGAGAATTTGGGGCATTTACCTATGCATTTGAATTGGCACACGTTTACTCCCGACTCGACGAATACGGAGCAAGAACCGCCTCTGCATTGGGTACTGCCTCAAGATTTAACTCTGACGTCCTTTTGAAATTCGATAAAGATTTTGGAGATGATTTTAACGTAAAACTTACAACCGGGCATAACTTGAGGATTCAAGATTCTAAAGATGTTAATGTTAGCGGTAGTGATTTAATTATTCCTGACTTCTATAACGTTTCAACAAGAACTGGAGAATTAGTTGGTGGGGAATCTTTAGTAAATTATAGAAGATACAGTTTATATGGAGAATTAACCCTTGGGTTTAGGGATTTCTTATTCTTAACTGGTACCGGAAGAAATGACTGGTCGTCAACTTTACCGACAGACAATAATTCGTTTTTCTATTATGGTGCTGGTCTATCAATTGTTGCAACCAACGCATTTGAAGGATTGAAATCAGACCGTGGGTTGAGTTACTTAAAATTAAACGCAAACTATACTAAAACAGGTAACGACCCAGGAGTTTATGCAACACAAGGTACATTTGCAGCTCCTGCCAACTTCCCATATGGATCAACGGTTGGTCTTTCGCAATCAAATCGTGTGCCTGCTCCAGATTTGAGCCCAGAATTCACAACTTCTACCGAAGTAGGTTTTGAATCTAGTTTTTTTAGAAATAGGTTAAGATTGAATGTTACCGGTTATAAAACGAATTCAACAGACCAGATTATACCTGTTAATATTTCATTAGCTTCTGGTGCTTCAAGTGCTATAGTAAACATTGGAGAAATCGAAAATAGAGGTTTGGAAATAGAATTAGGAGGCACAATTTTGCGAACTGATGACTTTTCATGGGATGTAAATGCAAATTACGCTTTATTGGATTCTGAAGTGATTTCATTGGCCGATGGAGTTGACGAATTGAACATTGGTGGATTTACCTCAGCACAAATTATTGCAAAAGTAGGTGAGCCTTATCCACAAATTAGAACAACTTCTTATTTAAAAGATCCTCAAGGAAGAGTTATTGTTGGAGCTGATGGTGACCCAATCCAAGATCCAATTAACCAGATACAAGGCAAGACAACACCTGATTACATTCTAGGTTTAAACACCTCGATTCAGTATAAAGGCTTTAGACTATATGCAGTTGGCGATTATCGTACTGGTCACGTATTTTTCAACGACATTGTAAACGCAATGGAATTTACAGGTTTAACGAAGCATAGTGCTACCGCCGGAAGGCAACCATTTGTATTCCCAAATTCATCCTATTCTGATGGAAATGGAGGCTACATTGCAAACACTGACAGACTTACAAGTGGTGGTGGAAATGCATTCTGGGATAGCTATAATGATGTTAAAGAAAACTATGTTACTGATGCAACTACATTAAAGTTAAGGGAGGTTTCGTTAACATATACATTCAATCAAGACCTAGTAGAAAGAATGGGCTTTGATAATTTAACATTAGGGCTATATGGTAGAAATTTACTTACCCTAAGACCAAAAGATAATGTTTATACAGATCCAGAATTTAACTTTACTACTGGAAATGCTGTTGGTGTTGGTACACAGTCTCAAACAGCTCCGACAAGGCAAGTGGGTATGAGTGTATCACTAACATTTTAAAAAAATTGAAAATGAGAAAAAATAGAATAAAAATTTCAACAATGTTGTTGTTATTTACGCTGGCACTTGTAAGTGTAAATTGTAGTGACGATTTTTTAGATGTAAACGAGAATCCTAACGATCCGTCTATATCTACACCAAGCTTAACATTGCCTGTAGCTCAACAGAGCTTTGCGGAACTTAATGCTCGTACGATGACCTACCTTGGAAACATGTTGGTAGTTAACTGGGCGACACCTTCAAACTGGTCTGCGAATAGTATCTATTCGAGATATGATTTTAGTGCTGATGATTTTGCAAATATTTTTGAAACTTCGTATGTTGGGATTTTCAAAGATCTTACCTATGTAGAAAACTATACAGATGCATCTGGTGCGGTTGACTACTCGAATTATCAAGTGATTTCAAAAATCATTAAAGGTTTTCAATACCAATTATTGGTAGATTTATATGGTGATGTTCCGTATACTGAAGCCAATCAAAGAGGTGACAACCCAACTCCAGCCTATGATGACGCAGAAACTATTTATAAAGCTGTTATCGATGATTTAGGTCTTGCTGTGGATATGATAACTAATGCTCCTGAAAATGCGGAAAATCCTGGAGACCAAGATATCATTTACTATGGTCATATGGAGGAGTGGGCACAATTTGCCAACAGTATCAAATTAAGAATGTTGGTACGCTTGAGCAACACAGGCCAAGACTCTTATATTACGAGCGAAATTGCAAAGATTGATGCTAATGGTTATGGGTATATAACCTCCAGTACTGTTGCAAATCCTGGATATTCAAATTCAGCAAATAAACAGAGTCCATTTTACGATTATTTCGTGCAACCTAGTGGAGCTCAAACCAATAGACAAGATTATACAGTAGCGAGTGAAACGACCATTGAGTTCTTATCAGAAACCAGTGACCCGAGAATGGCAAGGTTATACAAGCCTTCAGCTAGTGGTGGTGCTTTTAAGGGAGCTGTTCAATCTACCGTATTACCAGGAACTGGTTTTACCTCTGAGGATTTATCAAAAGTTGGTCCAGGACTATTAGTAAGTGCAGAACAGGATCAAATTATCATGTCTCTTTCAGAAATTCTTTTTATACAAGCTGAGGCTACTGTTAGAGGATACCTTCCTGGAGGGGATACTGCTGCGAAAGCATTATATGAAGCCGCTATTGAAGCATCTTTTTTACAACTTGGAGTTGCAGACGCAATAGCTGAAGCAGAAGCCTACTACGACCAAGGCACCCAAAATGTTTCTTGGGATTCTTCTACAAATAAAATTGAAGCTATAATGACTCAAAAATGGATTGCTCTTAACGGAACATCATCCATTGAGTCATGGATTGATTTGACCAGAACCGGGTATCCTGATTTTCTTCCTTTACCTGAGGAATCTCCAGGTGTTAGACCTGTAAGATTGTTATATCCAGCGTCTGAACGCTCAAGGAACGCAAATAATGTTCCTCAACAAAGCGGTGATGATGTATTTACAGATGATCCTTTTTGGAGATAAAAAATTGAAAAAATGAAAAACATGAAAAATTTAAGAATTATTTTGTTTTTAGCATTAGGAGCCGTTTTTACATTTAGTTCCTGTGATGCTATTTTAGATCAAGATGAGACCGACTTCGGAAAAGGTCCAATTTTGGCACAGTTCGCTAGTACTTCTGGTGATTTGAATATTATTAAGGATGCCGCAAACACTCCTATTGATCTTGAAATTCCAATCACTTTTTATGGAGGGAAAAATGTGCCATTAGACCGCGATATCCAAGTTAAGGTTGCTGCTAGTCCTGATAGTGACGTTCAGGAAGGAACCGGCTTTGAGCTTCTGTCTGATACCTTTACAATTCCAGCTGGTGAAACAACCGCTAACGTAGGTATTCGTGTATTTACTGAGCCTCTTGTACCGTTTGAATTTGAGGATTTGATCCTTGAAATAACTGAATCATCCGAATCTATTTCCGAGACGAACACTTACACTTTGACATTAAAAGCCCTAGATGAAAACACTTTGGCGGGAACTTATGATGTCGAAGTTGGTGAATATTACAATTCAGGAAATTTTATTGCCAACTATGGTGGAACAGTTACCATCGAAGCCATTGCACCAGGACTTTATAAGCATATTGGTATTGGATTTTGGCCAGACAATAACGATTTTTATTTTTCTGTTGACGAAGATACAGGTTATATCACAGTATCAGATAAAGATCTAAACAATGGTGATGTCTTATTGAACGGTTCTCCAATTATGACTTGCGATAACCAATACCAATTTGAAATGGTTACATGTGATGAAACCACAGTAAAGTCAACACTTATGCCAGATGGGCACCATGTTGTAGAAATAGTAACAGGATATTTCAGAGGTGTTGGAGCTACAAGGGAATTTTATGAAAAGTTGGTTAGACAATAATCAACCTAAAAACCTCGGTTTATAGAAATGACTACAGAGGTCGTTTGATTTATTTCAAGCGACCTCTTTTTTTACAGGTTTTATTAATTAGTTTTATCACATGAAATCAGAGGAAAAAATATACGGTCTCCACTCCGTAATAGAAGCTATTAAATCCGGCACAACGATTGACAAACTTTATATCCAGAAAGGGTTGCGGGGCGATACTTTTTTAGAGTTACAAAGGTTAATCTCAGAGTCTCATTTGAATGTTTCCTATGTGCCTATTGAAAAACTAAATAGGCTTACTCGAAAAAATCATCAAGGGGTAGTTGCACAAATTTCTCCAATAGATTTTATGCCCTTGGAAGAATTAGTGATTCAGGCCATGGAATCTGGTAACCCTCCCCTATTTTTATTATTGGATCAACTTAGCGATGTTCGAAATTTCGGTGCCATCATTAGAACGGCAGAATGTGCTGGTGTTTCAGGGATAATCATCCAAAAAAAAGGTGGTGCTCCAGTTACTGCTGACACTGTTAAAACTAGTGCCGGAGCCATTTTTAAGGTACCCATTTGCAAAGTTGATCATATAAAAGATGCTGTTTACTATTTACAAGCTTCAGGGATACAAGTCGTAGCGGCAACTGAAAAATCTGATGAAATGCTTTATGATGTGGATTTTAAACTTTCTACAGGCATTATTATGGGTTCTGAGGGTAAAGGGATTAATCCTTCCGTCTTGAAAGCCGTAGACAAAGCTGTAAAACTTCCTATGCTTGGTACAATAAGCTCCTTAAATGTTTCGGTTGCATGCGGAATGTTTCTTTACGAAACGATGCGACAGAGATTATTGCCTTAATCTTTATTGGGTTTGTAAATATAATTGATTTCTATATCGTTCGAATTATTGGCCTTTTCTTCCCTTTCCTGAAGTTCCTTACTTCCAACGAAATTTCCATTTTCATCAAAATGCTTTAAAAATGGATCATTCTCTTCATTATAGGTCGGTTCTTGCCACGCATAGCGTTCAGGAATCGGCAAACTTTTCCTAAAATACAATGCAAATAAAAGTCCAGCCAAAGCACCTCCTAAGTGTCCTTCCCACGATATACCATCCTTTACAGGAAATATATACCATACCATGCTACCATAAAGAAAAACTATTATTAATGATAAGGCTACAAGTCTATAATATTTAGTAAAAATACCCTTAAAGAAAATAAAACTTGCCAATACATATATTAGTCCACTGGCCCCAATATGTATTGATGGCCTACCAATAAACCAAGTGAACAATCCTGAAATAATGATTCCATACAAAACAACTTTCCAGGCGATTTTTCTGTAGAAATAAAACAAAGCAGCCGATAAAAAGAGCAAAGGCAAAGTATTATGGTAAAGATGTAAAATATCAGCATGTATCAACGGACTTAATACAATCCCGGGGATACCATCTATCGATCTTGGAATTATTCCCAAGGTTTTGATGGGTGGAAACACTCTCACCTGAAACCAAAACACAAGCCAAATAAGCATGACGAAAAAAACCGGATAAGCAATTACCCCAGTGGAATATCTTATGTGTGTACCTGTTTTAGCCATTTAATTTTGATAGTCAAAGATGTAACCAATATTATTACCAATGAAAAATTGTCAGTCCTAATTTCGTAATTTTATCCGATGAATGAGCCACTTGCAGAACGACTTCGACCCAAAACCTTAGAAGATTATTTAAGCCAACCACATTTAATTGGGGATAACGGAGTAATCAAGCAACAGATAAAACAAGGGGCAATAGCCTCTATGATTTTATGGGGGCCTCCAGGAACGGGAAAAACAACCTTGGCTAATTTAATTGCACATGCTTCAGGTCGTCCGTTTTACACCTTAAGTGCTATTAATTCAGGGGTAAAAGATGTACGGGAGGTAATAGAAAAAGCTAAAAATAGTGGTGGTTTATTTACAACCAAGAATCCCATTTTATTTATAGACGAAATTCATCGGTTTAGTAAATCCCAACAAGACAGTTTATTGCAAGCAGTGGAAAAAGGTTGGGTAACTTTAATTGGAGCCACTACAGAAAACCCAAGTTTTGAAGTTATCCCTGCCCTTCTCTCTCGTTGCCAAGTTTACATTTTAAACCCTTTTTCCAAGGAAAATTTAGAAACTCTTTTAAAAAGAGCAATTTCAAGAGATGACCTACTTTCTAAGAGATCAATAGACATTAAGGAAACTGAGGCTCTAATAAGACTTAGTGGTGGTGATGCTCGAAAATTGCTTAATATTTTTGAGTTGATTATCAATACATTTCCACCTGCAGAAAAAATTGAAATCACTAATGAGATTGTGCTTCAAAAAATTCAACAGAACGTAGCTCGATATGACAAAACAGGAGAACAACATTATGATATTATTTCCGCCTTTATAAAATCAATACGAGGAAGTGATCCCAATGCTGCTGTTTATTGGTTAGCTCGAATGATTGAAGGTGGCGAAGATGTAAAATTTATTGCAAGAAGAATGTTAATCCTTGCCAGCGAAGATATTGGAAATGCCAATCCAACTGCATTGGTTATGGCCAACAATACTTTTCAAGCGGTTTCAATTATAGGCTATCCAGAAGCAAGGATTATATTGAGTCAATGTGCCGTCTATTTAGCCACTTCTCCGAAGAGTAATGCCTCTTACGAAGCTATCGGAAAAGCTATGCAATTAGTTAGGGAAACAGGTGATTTATCAGTTCCCCTTCATTTACGAAATGCCCCAACAAAATTGATGAAAGATTTGGGATATGGTGAAAATTATAAGTATGCCCATAGTTATGACCAGAATTTCATCGACCAGGAATTCCTTCCTGACGAAATTTCAAATACAACCATTTATACACCTGGAACTAATCAACGGGAAAATGCCCAACGTGAATTTTTAAAAAAACGTTGGAAGGATAAGTACAAATACTAGTTAAAACTTAATGAAAAGGACTTCGTTTTTTACCGAGGTATCGGACGAGCTCATAATCCATTGCTCACCATCTTTGTAGACCAGAGCATTTTTATCTTTCACCAAATAAACGTTTTTAAGTCCGGTATTCAATAAAACCATAACTTTCTTTGGCTCAGTATCAATTAATTGATATCCATTATCCAATGGTTGAGCGTATAACCAATCAATATCTTCGGTTTTTGGAGTTGGCACTGGCTCTTTAATCTGTTGTATCTGCGGCTTTTCCTCGACCTGTATCAACTCTCTTTTTTGAGAGGTCTGTACTTCAACTTGAGGGGTTGTTGGTGTTTCAGTCTTTACTTGAACTGGGACCTCAGCAACAACAATCTTTTTTGTTTCTGTTGTAGAAGGTTGATATGAATAACCTATTTCTTCTATGCTAGTAAAGGCATCCCTTAAGGCTAATTGAAACGCCTTTTCATATTCTTTTTCCCTACTTTCACCCATTTCTGAAGTAAAAACAACCTTTCCAAAACAATCCTTTAACTGCACCTGCAATTTTGTTTTAAACAAGCCACTATCCTTTACGATACTAGCATACATGGCATTGCACGAACCATTGGGGTTTAAATCTGCAGGTGGATCCGATTCCATATGTGCATCAAACCCATTTTTATTGAACAGAAACTCCATCAATGCATTCATATTGTATTTGTTTGCCTCATCAAAAATTCCAAAAGTTTCAGGAACAATGACATACTTGTAACTATTGATTGAGTTTTGGGAAAAACTTAGTAGGGAAAACTGGATTAAACATATTCCCAAAAGAACTGATTTCTTCATCATCTTATTTTTGACTTCATTTAGTCTTTAAATTTACAGATATTGTTTTATTTCTAACAATTTACTGACCGTTTTGATATTCATTAATTCTCCATTTGAGGAAGGGTTGAAATAAATAACATCATAACCAACCTCCATAGCGCCTCGTATATCTGCCTCAAGATTATCACCAATCATCAAACTTTCTTCAACATTTGCATTGGCTAAGCTCAAGGCATGTTTAAAAATCAACGGGTTAGGTTTTTTCACTCCGGCCATTTCAGAATTGGTAATGGTTTTAAAATAATGATCTATTGATGAATTTTTCAGTTTTCTAAACTGGGCTTCCTCAAAACCATTTGTAATAATATGAAGGTGATATTTAGGTTGTAAATAATCGAGTAAATCCAGTGTTCCCTCAAAAAGATGATTAAAGGACGTAAGGTGTTCAATATAATCTATGGATAACCGATGTATCAATTCATCTTCTATTGAAAACCGAAGTGAATCAAAACTGTCCTTAAGGCGGCCATATCTCAACCCAGGTTTATCAATCCTTTCTTCTCTATACATCTTCCAATAATTCAAATTTATGGGTTCATAAATCTCTATGAATTCAGAATGATTTATATCAATCCTATTCAATCTGAATATATGTTCAAATGCCAATGAGGAATTTTTATCAAAATCCCATAAAGTATGATCTAAATCAAAAAATACATGTTTAATTTTCCGATTCATCATCCACCGATTTTAAAACTTGATTAAACAAAGACCTAAAGCCTTTCCATCTTGGCTCATTACTAAAAGAATAATTATGAAAAATTGGTATAAATGTTCCATCCACCGCCTTGATGTTATCCATTAATCTCTGCAACACTTGTTTTTTATCTAATAGTGAAAGATGTTTTAACAAGGCAAAATCTATTAAGTTATACGGATGAATTTGCAAAGGGGTCGGCATTTCATAATCGAGGTCATAAAAAGGGAAAGGCGTACATGTACCAGCCCTGAAACCTATTTCGTTCAAATATCCCATGGTGTAATCTTGCCTTATTTCCATGGCTAAAAGGTTTCTATAAGTTTCAGGAAGATTTACTTTAGAATGGGAATTTCTCGAGGCCTCCACATTGAAATTGGTTATCGCTTCTAATTTTTTCTTTTCCTTTTTAAGTAATTCCAAATCGTCTATGGCAAAATAAGAGAGTTTTAACCCCACCTTGCAATAGTCAGCAACGGACTTTATTGCACTAATGAACTGCTTCTTATTTACACTTATATTTTTGTCATATGTTGAATAATCGCCAACCAAAAAGAATACAAGAAACTTAACTTTAGAATGTCTTTGTTTAGTAATAATCCATTTAAACGTATCGTAGGGATCTCTTACAAAACCCATAATCGACAAATAGCGTTGATAAAAGTTTTTTAATTTAAGTCTAACCAAATCAGATATTGATCCTCCGATAATCCTTAAAAATCCCTTTTGCTTAAAATAGAAAGCCATGGGAACATCGATGATTGGTTGAATCTGATATTGGCGAACAGGAAAATCATATTCTGGATAAAATGCCTTAAGCACATCCTTAAAACGATAAGCCCAAATATCTACAACTGGTTCCTGCATAAAACCATGCTTAAAACCTAAACTTTCCTTTGCAGGATAGCGTCCATAGTCATCCTTAACGTGAGGCAAATACTCTTCATATCTACAAAGCATATAAAAAGAAGCTGCAAAAATGTCAAAAGGCAAATCACTCTTATCACTGGTTTGAAAAAAGCATTTTGTTCCACCCCAGGATTGTACTACGATTTCAACATCTTCGAGTCCTTGTTCAAATAATAGGTCATGACTGCGGATATATAACTCTTGTCCTAAGGCTTGCTTGCTATAGGACATTTTCATACCATTATAAGATATAAAATCATCCTCCGAGGTAGTATAGTCGACAGGTATGCCTAAAATTTTAGTACAAACCTGTTTAAAAATATAACGTAAACGAGGAGTAATATTATGGGTATAAACTAACAACATTTTGGCAATAAGTCTCTAAGAGGACTAAATCTATCCAATTAATTTTAATTATAGGATGCTTTCATCTGCAAAACTAAAATATGCGTGCTGAGTAATTATAAGATGATCTAAAATTTTTATATCCAAACTTTCAGAAGCCACTTGTAACTTTTTTGTTAAATCGCGATCTGCATTACTTGGTTTTAAAGTACCCGATGGATGATTGTGAGCCAAAATTAGACCGGTGGCAGATAGCTGCAGTGCCGTCTTCATTACTAATCTTACATCCACAAGAGTCCCTGTTAAACCGCCTTTGCTTAACTGTTCAGTATTTAAAACTTTATTGGAATTATTTAAATAAATAATCCAAAATTCCTCATGTGCCAACTCACCGATTATAGGTTGCATTAGTTCAAATACAGATTGGCTAGAGGTTATTTTTTTACGCTCCAGCGCATCCTCAACACGCCTTCTCCTTCCTATTTCTAGAGCGGCTATAATAGCAATAGCCTTTGCCTCCCCAATACCCTTAAATTTTATTAAATCTTGCACCGAAAGTTTGCCTAGTTCATTTAAGTTGCTATTTACTGTAGAAAGAATCCGTTGGCAAAGCATCACTGCGCTCTCTTTAGAACTGCCCGAGCCTATCAGTATAGCCAAAAGTTCGGCGTCACTTAATGCTCCTTTACCACGCTTTAACAGCTTCTCTCTTGGTCTGTCATCTAAAGACCATTGTGAAATAGGAAAAGGTTTTTGATCGTCAGGCATTTCATAAATCTACAATAAATTTTTAGTTTTATTTAGCACGAAAAAGACAGTTAATTGTTCATTTATTAGCTAATTTCACATCTTTCTAGAGGAATAATGAAGAATATTTTTGATCAAGACACTTTTAAAGAACTAACTGACAGGATAAATAGTCTTTCTGAGGAAGCCATACCCTTATGGGGGCAAATGGAAGTGGCTCAAATGCTACATCACTGTCAGGCGCCGCTAAACATACTTTTGGACCGAAATAATTATAATCTAAAGGGAAATTGGATCGCTAGGACATTCTTTAAAAAAAGTATGTATAGCGATAAGCCCTGGTCTAAAAACCTGCCTACAGTTCCTGCATTTAAGGTTACCCAACCTAAAGATTTTGAAAAGGAAAAAGAACAATTGCTTATTCTATTAGAAGATTCGCACAACAAGAAGTACGCAAAAGCTATTAAACCACATCCCGTATTTGGAGAGTTCACCAAAGAGGAATGGGGTAAAATGCAGTATAAGCATTTAGACCACCATCTAAGACAATTTGGGGTTTAAGCTTTTACAAAATTAATTTTTTTACCTCCTCGAAATTTAATCCCCCATAGGTACCAGAACTCATTAGAAGCAATGCTTTATTTTTGAAATCCTCATTGAATAAAAACTCTTGAAATTCAGTAGGGTCTGTATAAATTATTAAGTCCTCCCTTTCAAAAGCATCTGCTATTTGTTCTTTTGATATTTTCTCAAGCTTTTTAATCTCTAAAGCATGTGGGGAATAGAATACTACCGCTTTATCAGCAGAATCCAGGGCTCCTTTGTATTGTTTTAAAAATTGCGAGTTCAGGCTACTATAGGTATGTAATTCCAAACAAGCCAGTAAGCTAAAATCCCTAAATTGATTCTTAACTGCTTGAGTAGTTGCTTTAACCTTACTTGGCGCATGGGCAAAATCTTTATAGGCTACCGAATAGTTGCCTTTAGCCAATAACTCTAAACGTTTACTTGCTCCCTTAAAACTTGAGATGGCCTCATAAAAATCCACCTCATCCACACCCATATGTTGGCAAATCCATTTCGCTCCTTCTAAATTATTAAGATTGTGGCTACCGAAAACTTCAACGGGTATACTTCCTTCAGAGGTTTCAAGAAGGGTATTTCCATTCTCAACAACAAAAGGTGGGGTGCGATAAGGAATTTTTCTAATCTGGTTTTGCGATGTTTCAACAACCTCGACTAGAGTTGCATCTTCCTCATTATAAGTTATACTCCCCCCTGCTTCAATGCTATCCACAAAAATTTTAAACTGCTGGACGTAATTTTCAAAGGTTGGGAATACGTTAATATGATCCCATGCAATTCCACTAAGTAAAGCAATATGCGGATGATATAAATGGAATTTAGGCCTTCTATCTATAGGGGAACTCAAGTATTCGTCACCCTCCAAGACAATAAAATCATTATCCTCAGTTAGTTTCACCATAACATCGAAACCTTCCAGTTGAGCACCTACCATATAATCTACCTCTATACCATGATAATTCATTACATGTAAAATCATAGATGTAATTGTGGTTTTTCCATGACTCCCCCCAATCACAACACGGGTTTTAAATTTAGATTGCTCATATAAAAATTCTGGATAGGAATATATGGGAAGCTGTAATTCTTGCGCCTTTAATAACTCAGGGTTATCTACTTTAGCGTGCATCCCAAGAACAATTGCATCTAAATTGTTATTTATTTTTTCAGGAAACCAACCGAATTGTTTTGGTAAAAGATCGTATTTCTCAAGCCTAGATTTAGAGGGTTCATAAACTTCATCATCACTTCCAGAAATAATATCTCCTTTAAGATGCAGCGCAATTGCAAGATTATGCATCGCACTGCCCCCGATAGCAATAAAATGGATTCTCATATTAAAAAGTTAACCGCACCAAAGATAACAAATGGAGGGACTATGCTTAAAGCTTTTGAATTAAAGCTTTTTCCTTTTGAAAGGACTGCTCTTCAGGATGTATTTGTATGGCAACAGAGATATGCCCCATCGCATCAGTTTTCTGTCCCATGCCCCTATACACCTGTGCTAACAGATAATGAGCCCACCCAATTGAATACTGGTTTTTGTCTGAAAAATTATCGATATAGGTTTTTAAAGAATCTAAACCAACAAGAAGGGATATCTTATTTTTGGCACTGATTTCTCCTGCTTTAAATAAATAGTCATTCGTTTGAAATTTTTTTGCAGCATCTAGATAGACATTTATTGCATCTCCATACCTTTTTTCATGGTCATAAAATTCGGCCAACTTTTCAAAACAGGTTTTAGAACCTCCTATTTTTTTTGCTTTTTTGTAAAAAGTTTCTGCTAGCTTTTCATTACCATCTTTCTCATAAATAAAACCTTTGGCCAGATATCCGTCAACTTTTGAAATTTCTTCTAGTTCATTAGCATACCTTACAGCAGTATCCATGCTACCACCAAATATTCCTGGTAACTCCATGTAAAATTCAACCAAAGCCCAACGCACATCAATGTGATTGGGATCTAATTCTGCAGCGGTACGGAATTCCGTTTTAATATCATCAATTAAACCAATTGCCTTCAATTTATTTTCCAAAGCCATCATTCCAAGAACACCCCCATATTTGTAGTGGTAGTTTGCATTTTTCGGATTTTTCTCAGACAATAACTTATACTGTTTTTTGGCGTCTTCCCATTGTTTAAGTTTTCCGTATGCATCTCCTAAAAGCTCAATCGCTTCAGAATTTTTAGGATACGTTTTTATGTAATCCTCTAAAATTGAAATTGACTTATCAAAATTCTTCACCTCATACTCTTTACGGGCCTGTTGAACCGGAGATTGAGCGATTAAATAAAATGGAAATAATAAAATAATTAGAGCTTTCACGAGCAAATTTTCATTTGGCAAAAATAAACAAAGAGTTGGTATTGTTTTTGTTCTGTTGTTTTGAGTTAAATGGTTATAAGTATTTTGGTTAATTTCATATTCACTGTCTCAAACATTTCAAAACATGCTTAAGTACTTTTTTATTGTATTCCTGTTCATTTCCTTCAATTTCTATGCCCAAGATTTTAATTATCAAAATGAGTGGGATAAAGTGTATGAAAATGAATTAAAATCTCTCCCCAAGTCTGCATTAGAGATTGTGAATAACATTTATGCCAAAGCAAAAAAGGACGGAAATAAGATACAACTCAGCAAAACACTCATATACCAGTCAAAATTTACTTTAACCTTAGAGGAGAATGCACAATTATCTATAATAGATCGATTTAGAAAAGAAATAAGTACCACGAAAAGTCCAGAAAAAAACCTTTTGGAAAGCATGCTGGCGGAAATTTTTTGGCAATACTACCAAACTAACCGTTGGAAAATATTAGAAAGGACTAAAACTGAAGAAAAGGTAGATGCTGTTGATTTTCGAACTTGGGATGCCCAAACAATTTTTCAAGAAATCCATAAGCATTATATAGCATCCCTTAAAAATAAAGAATTATTGCAGCGGACTGGCCTAACCCAATACAATCAGCTTCTCGACTTCAAATTACATTCAAAAAAATACAGGCCTACACTTTATGATTTTTTGGCCCACCGAGCCCTAGATTACTACAAGGATGAAGAATACACCGTAACGCGCCCTAATTATGCCTTTAAATTAAACAGCCCCGAATTTTTGGGTGATAACAGTTCCTTTTTGGAATATAAGATAACATCCTTAGATACGCTTTCCGAACATTTGAATGCCTTAAGAATATTCAAGGATGTTAGCAAGTTTCATTTGAATAATCCAGATGTTGCCCCATTAATAGATATTACCCTAAAACGACTAAAATTTGTTTACCAAAACACAAATTTGGAGAATAAGGACAGCTTATATGAAAAAAGCCTAAAAAATTTAAAAGAGACCTTTGTCGAATATGAATCTTCAACTGAAATAGATTATGCCTTGGCACAATTATACGTGCAACAGGCCAATCGGTTTGAAAGTGAAATGGACGATAATTTTAGATTAAAAAAAACTGAAGCAGTGGCCATTTGCAAAGAAGCTATTGCGCAATTCCCTAAATCATTTGGAGCCATTCAATGCACGGCATTAATGCTGCAAATTACTAAACCAGAACTTGAGCTTCAACTAGAAAAATTTCTTCCAACTTCAACCCCTTCAAGGATTTTAGTAAACTTTAAAGGTATAGATTCCCTCCATTTCAAGGTTTTTAAGATAAGACCAAAGGAGCTTGAAGACTTTAAAAAAATTTACAAGGATTCCATAAGAATTGCATTTATCAACTCATTAGAGGAAATTAAAAACTGGTTTTCCTCCATTCCGGATCCTAATGATTACAACCGTCATAGTACCGAAATTAAACTACCCGCGCTTAAACAAGGCTTGTATTTGGTAGTTGCGACTCTAAAGAATGAAATTAATAAAGATGAAACTTTTGCTTTCCAAAACTTTCAGGTAACAGATTTTGCACTAATATCAGATAACCATGGAGCGGAAAACAGTTTCCAGCTGGTTGACAGAGTTACGGGCAAACCGATTGTAGGTGCTGCAGTTACAATAAATAACACACAAACAGACAAATACAACAGGCCCATTAATAAATCAACTGTTACCGATGAAAAAGGTTACTTCTCATTCATGACCTACGATTATCATCGGAATGTTTCAATTTCTATACGAAAAAATAGTTCGGAAGGCAGATTTGGAGATTATTATTTCTATGAAAGATCCTCCAATAACCGCACAAGTGATGACGAAATCGTACAGATAAAACCATTTATTTTTACGGATAGAAGTATCTATCGACCTGGACAAACTGTATATTTTAAAGCAATTGTACTTCAAACAAAAGGGGAAGAAACTAAACCATTCACTAACGAATTTGTAGAAATAATGCTCGAGGACCCCAACGGTCAAGAAATAAAAACAATGGAGTTGAAATTAAATGATTATGGATCGGTTGCTGGCCAATTTATATTGCCAAGTTCAGGTTTAAATGGAGAATACACAATTAGTGTAGATGAAAGCTATGAACACGATAGCAAATTTTATGATGAAGCGGATTTCGATTTCGAATTTACCGCTTATCATACCATCTCAGTTGAGGAATATAAACGCCCAAAATTTGAAGTTGAATTTAAACCGATTACTGAAACGTTTAGGTTAGGTGACAGTATTCAGGTTTCAGGAAATGCCTTAGCTTTTGCAGGAAGCAATATTGGCAATGCAAAAGTGGCTTACAGAGTTGTAAGAACGTCTCAGCTACCAATTTGGCGACGATGGAATAGCAAACCAAGGTTTACAAGTGAGGAAATGGAGATTGCCAATGGTGAAACAACAACCGAAAGAGATGGCAGTTTTAAAATCGTTTTCAAAGCCATACCCGATGAGAACATACCAGAAAGGGATCAACCCACCTTTAGTTATAAAATTTACGCGGATGTAACAGATATCAATGGGGAAACACGTTCTTCCGAAACGGCCGTTAAAGTCGGTTATCACGCACTTAGCTTATCTGCTGAAATACTTGAGGTTATCGATAGGCAGCAAAAAAGATTTGAGATTGGAATTTCTGCCAAAAATTTAAATGGCCAACCAATTGAAACATCTGGAACCATAAAAATTTACAAACTTCAAAGCCCAAAGAATCCCTTTAGGACAAGACCGTGGGCCGCACCAGAAATTCCAGGATTTACCGAAAAGGAATTTAGAGAACTTTTTCCTTACGATGCTTTCAAGGATGAAGAATCCGACAATTCAAAATGGCCAAAGGGCGCTCTTATAAAAGAATTGAATTTCAACACCGCTAATTCTTCCAAAATAACAATTGAAGGTATAAAACAATGGATTATTGGAGGATACTTGTTGGAATTAGAGACTACTGATAATTTTGGCCAAAAAGTTAAAAATGAACAAAGATTCAAACTAATTGACAACAAATCACATGAAGTTGCTGATTCAGAATTAATTTCTGTAAATCTGGACAAGACCATGTATAAGATAGGTGATGAGGTATTAGTAACCGTAAGCTCTGCATCAGAAGAAATCCACATAACTTTTCATGTTGAAAAAGAAAACAAAATTGTCCAAACTAGAATTATAGCACTTAATAATGAATCAAAAACGTTTAAAGTTCCAATTTCAAAAACAGATTATGAGGGGTTCGCGATTCAGTACCATTTTGTTAGCCATAATGGTTTTGCTAATGGGGTAAAGATTGTAAATGTTATAAATGTTGAATCAAAATTTGACATTGAAACCCTAACCTTTAGGGATAAAATTCAACCAGGTTCAAAAGAAACTTGGGGTTTTAAAATTTCAGGTGAAAAAAATGAAAAAATTGCTGCAGAAGTATTGGCCTCTATGTACGATGCTTCCTTAGATGATTTTAGAATGCACCAATGGCAATTTAATCCCATAACCACATCATCGTATTATTCTTGGGCAAGAAGTAATGCCAATAACAGCTTTGAAATAGACAATTTTATAATTGTAAATCGACCTTATGGCAATAACCAAATTCAACAGAAACATTACGACGAATTAAATTGGTTCGGGTTTAATATTAATAACAATAAATGGGTTAATAACCGCTATTTAAATGAACTAAAAAATCAACCAAAAAATGATCGTACCAGTTATGACAAAATTATTTATGGAGTAATTAAGGATGAATCTGGTCTTCCTTTGCCAGGTGCTAATATTCTTGTAAAAGGAACCACCTATGGCACACAGACAGATTTTGATGGACAGTTCTCAATAAAAGTTAAAAATGGGGAACAACTAGTTATAACCTATATAGGATATGTCTCTGAAGAATATTCAGTTGGGACCCAAAAAGAATTGGAAATCTTTTTAGAGGAAGATTCCAGTGCTTTAGAGGAAGTGGTAGTTATGGGTTACGGAATACAAACGAGAACCGCCGCGGCTAATATGGTGCTCAATGAAAGTGTTGAAGCAGACGAAGAGGTTGCAAAGGTGTTAAATGGTAATGTAGCGGGCGTTGAAATTGCTGCGGACTCTATGGTACCGGGCAGTGCCCCAAATGTTATGATAAGAGGTGCAGTATCATTGGCCAATTCGGAAAATGTCCTTTATGTGGTAGATGGAGTTATTGTGCCTAGTTTCGATATTTCAGGGCTAGATGTTTCCTCATTAAATGTTTTGAAGGGAAATGCTGCAACATCAATTTATGGTGCGGCCGCCGCTAACGGTGCTATAATTATTACCACCAAATCCGGTCAAGCTAAAATTGATGCGGACATGGCCAAAATTAGAGTGCGTGAAAATTTTAATGAAACTGCATTTTTCTATCCACAATTAAAAACGGACAAAGAAGGTACAGTTTCATTTGAATTTACCATGCCTGAAGCGCTTACAAGATGGAAACTTCAACTATTGGCCCATACGGAAGATTTAAAAACAGCAACCAAAACTCTCTCTACGATAACTCAAAAAGATTTAATGGTACTACCTAATGTCCCAAGGTTTTTACGCGAAGGAGACAGTTTAGTTTTAGCTACGAAAATTTCCAATTTGTCAAACAATTCTTTGCAGGGAACTGCACAACTTACCCTTGAAGATGGATTAACAGGTAAAACCATTGATAATTTATTGGGTAATCTTACAAAGAATCAAACCTTTGTTATCGATGCAAAAGGAAACACAAGTATTCAATGGAAATTGAGCATCCCAGAAAATCTCCAAGCAATTACCTATAGAATATCGGCAAAAGCTGGTGATTTTACAGATGGCGAACAAAATTTTTTGCCCGTCTTAACCAATAGAACCCTGGTTACCGAAACATTACCGATGTGGGTTAAGGGAAATGAAACCAAAACATTTGAGTTAGAAAAACTGAAAAACAACACTTCCACAACACTAACTAATTATAGTTTAACCTTGGAGGTTACTTCAAATCCTGTTTGGTACGCGGTTCAATCCTTACCGTATTTAATGGAATATCCATTTGAATGTTCTGAGCAGATTTTTTCAAGGTTTTATGCAAATAGTTTAGGTCAATCTATTGCCAATTCAAACCCAAAAATTAAGGAGGTTTTCGATCAATGGGGCAATTCTGAAGCTTTGGTATCTAACCTTGAGAAAAATCCTGAACTTAAATCTATTGTTATTCAAGAAACTCCTTGGCTTCGCGAAGCACAATCTGAAAGCGAACAAAAGAAACGCATTGCATTGCTTTTCGATTTGAATAAAATGGGTAATGAATTAAATGCGACGATCGACAAACTAGGTCAGATGCAACTGTCCAATGGGAGTTTCCCTTGGTTCAAAGGCTCGCAATATCCTAACCGTTATATAACACAGCATGTGGCAACAGGTTTCGGACATCTCAAACAACTGCAAGTGGAATTACCAGATAAGGCCATAACGATTACAGAAAAGGCCATTTCCTCTTTAGATAAAGACATCACCACCGATTATAATCGTTTGAAAGAACAAGCCCGGGAAATTAAGGGACGAGCAAAAACCAAAGCACAAGGTCTAAAAGCGGAAAAAGAATTTTGGGAAGCGAACCATACAAATGTTCTGCAAATTCAATATCTATACATGCGAAGCTTTTTCAAAGAAAAAGATTTAGCAGAATCCTCAAAAACTGCTATGGATTATTATACTAAACAATCCGCAAAGTATTGGCAGACTTACAACTTGTACACCAAAGGCCTAATTGCGCTCATTCAAAACAGAATTGGAGATAAAGCGATTGCTAAAGAAATTTATAAATCGCTGGGCGAAAACAGTATTACTTCGGATGAGTTAGGTATGTATTGGAAGGAAAATAAATCTGGTTGGTTGTGGCACGAAGCCCCTGTTGAAACCCAAGCTTTAATGATTGAAGTGTTTTCTGAAATTGGCGATGACCCCAAAGTGGTAGATGAATTAAGAGTTTGGTTATTGAAAAACAAGCAAACGAATCATTGGAACACTACAAAAGCTACCACAGAAGCCATATATTCACTTTTGTTAAAAGGTTCAGATTGGACTTCGAATACAGAGTTAGCTGAAGTTAGTTTTGGCAGCAAAAAGATAAATCCGTTCGATAATGAAAATACAAAAATCGAAGCTGGTACTGGTTATTATAAATTAATCTATAGAGGAACCGAAATTAGACCCGAAATGGCAGATGTATCCTTATCGAAAACCACTGAAGGCATTGCCTGGGGGGCTTTATATTGGCAGTATTTTGAAAACCTCGACAAAATAACATCGGCAGAAACACCGCTGAGTTTAAAGAAAAATCTCTTTAAAAAGATTAACACAGACCGAGGCGAAAGTCTTGTTGAAATAGATTCTACAAATAATTTAGAAGTGGGCGATCTCATCCGAGTAAGGATTGGGTTAAGATCTGATAGAGATATGGAATTTCTACATATGAAAGATTTGCGGGCCTCTGGCTTAGAGCCTGTAGATGTGCTATCCGAATATAAATGGCAAGATGGCTTGGGCTATTACCAAACCACCAAGGATGCATCAACGAATTTCTTTTATGATCGTCTCCCAAAAGGAGTGTATGTGTTTGAATATGATCTAAGGGTAGCACATGCAGGTAATTTTTCCAATGGAATAACTACCATAGAATGTATGTACGCCCCAGAGTTTAAAAGTCACAGTGAAGGCGTGAGAATATCTGTTAAAGAAACAGAATAAACCTATTTTGAAGGTGGAACGGTTGGCCTAACCTCAATTTTGCTTGGCAAGGTGCGAGGATGCATTTTTAAAAGGTCGACCACTAATTCGCCTATGTCTTCAATTTGAATTTTCCAAGCATCAGATTCATCTGGTTCATTACCATTGAAATGTGTTGCTACTGAACCTGGCATTATAGTACTCACCTTTATTTCATGTTTTCTTAAATCGAGCATAGCAGCCTGGGTAAATCCTGTTACCCCAAATTTACTTGCATTATAGGCAGATCCTCCAGCAAAGAAATTGGTCCCTGCAAGACTAGAAATAGTAATGTAATAACCCTTCGATTTCTTTAATGCCTCGACACTTGCTTTAAGTGTATAAAATACTCCAGTTAAGTTGGTATCAATAACTTGATTCCATTGGTCTAAGGAAATCTCTTCGACACTTCCAAAGTGACCTAAACCCGCATTCGCAATAACGAAATCGATGCTACCAAAAGCCTCCAACAATCGCTTTACCGCAGCTTCTTGACTTTCAAAATTTCGTACATCAGCTTTAAGACCGATAGCACGAGCCCCATATCCAGCATCATTAAGCTTTTTAGCTGCCTTATCACAATCAACCTGATTTCTTCCTGTGATTCCCACATTAATCCCCTGCGCCATTAAAGACTCGGCAACACCAAATCCTATTCCTTTTGTACCACCTGTTATCAAAGCGGTTTTTCCTTCTAATTTCATAATATTTTATATTTATTGTTGTGGCGGATACATAGAAAAAGCCTTCTCCACAATAGTTTTAAATTGAGAATCCTTTCTGTCTGGAGTTGAATTAGGATTGTATCCGCTTTCTGTTATTGCTTCCCAAACTAATCCTTTTCCACCGTCATCAATTATCTGAAAAATAATTTGTCTTTGCACCTCAGACCGGCCAATTGGCATACCTATGGTAATACCACCTCCTACATTTCCACCTCCTCCGCCGACACCAACACCTACATTACTATTGTTGATTTGAGCAGTTTCCTGGCTATGAAAATCAATCATTACATCGGGAGTTTCAGATTTGGTTAAACCAATTTGGGGTAAATAATCATCTAGTTGGGCAACCAGACGACGTTCATCTAATTCGCTTAATCCCGATTGTAAATCTGAATAATAATTGTACGTTTTGAACTGTGAAAAATCAGTTCCTCTTTCGTAATCATGTGACACGCGTACTGTGGCACAGGACGAGAAAACAAGAACGATAAGTAGGTAAAATAGGTTTTTCATAATAAGTAGATTTAATACTAAGTTACGAAAAACCACTTATAGCGATGTCGCAATTAACGTATTGAGTTAATTTTACAGGAGTTTGAATATAATTTTATTGTAACAAATCAATCATTTCATTTATTCAACATCTGCCACAAACGATCTTTTAATTCAGTAAGTCCCATTTGAGCCACAGAAGAAATAAATAGGTATTCCACAGGAAGTGTTTCGTCCAGTTCCGTCTTAAGTTCAGCTTTCAATTCATCATCCAACATATCGCATTTAGAAATAGCGATAAGCCTGTCTTTATCCAATAACTCTGGATTGTAACGTCTTAATTCATCCAAAAGAATTTCGTACTGTGCTGCAATATCCTTAGCATCAGCTGGGATTAAGAACAAAAGAATGGAATTGCGTTCAATGTGCCTAAGAAAATAGTGCCCTAAACCTTTTCCTTCAGCCGCACCTTCAATAATTCCAGGTATATCCGCAACAACAAAGGTTTTAAAATCTCGATACTCTACAATTCCCAAATTGGGTTTTAGAGTAGTAAATTCATAATTGGCGATCTTCGGTTTTGCAGCTGTGATTACAGAAAGTAAGGTGGATTTACCAGCATTCGGGAATCCAACTAACCCTACATCGGCAAGAACCTTCAGCTCCAAGGTTATTTGCATTTCCTCTCCAGGAAGTCCTGGTTGAGCATACCTCGGAGTTTGGTTTGTAGAACTCTTGAAATGAGCATTTCCTAGGCCGCCCTTACCTCCTTCAACAACAATTTTCTCTTCTTGGTCCTCAGTAATCTCGAACAAAATCTCATTAGTTGTTGTTTCTCTAACAACGGTTCCCAAAGGGACGTCGATATAAACATTTTCTCCATCTGCCCCAGTACTAGTCTGTTTACCTCCATGTTCACCATGCCCTGCTTTAAAATGTTTCTTAAATTTAAGATGGAAAAGGGTCCATAAATTTGCATTTCCGCGCACAATTATGTGGCCTCCCCTTCCGCCATCTCCTCCATCTGGTCCTCCCTTCGCTACAAATTTTTCACGCCTTAAATGCGCGGATCCTTTACCTCCATTACCGGAAGCAACGTATACTTTGGCATAATCAACAAAATTCCCCTCTGTCATGTAAAAAAATGAAAATTCTAATTATAGTCGATCTATTACTTTACAGAGACGGTCTGTAATTTCTTGGATTTCCCCTACACCGTTAACCCCAAAATACTTGTCTTTACCAGAATAATAATTTTTTAAAATGGCGGTCTTGTCATAGTATTCTTTTATGCGATTTCTTATAATTATTTCATCTGAATCATCAGGCCTTCCACTAGTTTTACCTCTTTCTATCAGACGTTTAACTAAAACCTCATCATCAACTTCAAGGGCAATCATGGCGCTAATTTCAGAATCCTTGCTATCCATTAATTCATCTAGTGCTTGGGCTTGAGCTTCAGTTCGTGGGAATCCATCAAAAATGAAACCTTCGGCATCAGAATTTTTTTCAACTTCGGCATTCAGCATGTCAATGGTTACCTTATCTGGTACCAATTCACCTTTATCCATAAAAGATTTGGCAAGCATCCCTAAGGCTGTTTCATTTTTAATGTTGTATCTAAATACATCACCAGTTGAAATGTGTACCAAATTGTATTTTTCTTTTAAAAATTCTGCCTGTGTACCCTTTCCTGCACCAGGAGGGCCAAACAGTACCAAGTTCTTCATATGTTGTGTAGTTTTTAGTTGATAAACTTCAGGAATATCCCTGCCAAGTCCATTATAATCAAGACCATAACCAACAATAAATTTGTTTGGGATTTTAATACCTACATAGTGTAATTTAAAATCCTTTTTGTAGGCTTCTGGTTTATAAAAAAGTGTGGCTATTTTTAGTTCTTTAACCTTTTCGTTCTTAAAAATTCTATAGACCTCAGCTAATGTTTTACCAGAATCTATAATGTCTTCCAGAATAATTACCTTCCTGTCGGTTAAATCTTGGGTAAGACCTATTAATCGGTGAATATCTTCTGAAGACTTTAACCCTTCATAGGAAGCCAATTTAATAAAGGTAACCTCGCACGGTTTCGGATATTTTTTCACGAAATCGCTAACAAACATAAATGAACCGTTTAGGATACCCACAAATACGGGAACTTCATCTCCCATATCTGCACTAATTTCCTCGACCATCTTCTGTATGGCCTCATCAATTTCTCGACTAGAAATAAAAGGTTTAAAATAGAGGTTGTGGAGCTTTAACACAGCTTTACTATTTAAGTTTTCAAAGATAATCATTCAAAGACGTTTACTGGCATTTCATCTTGCATTTTAGAATTTATTCAAAGGATTACCCTTATTTTTGCACATGTTTATCGAATTCTTACCAAAGAAATGACATATTTCTCTTCAGATTTTAAATTAGGAATTTTAGGAGGCGGGCAATTGGGAAAGATGATGTTGTATGTTACCCGAAAGTTTGATATAGCCACCTGTGTCCTAGATCCAAGTGCCGAAGCACCTGCAAGATTAGCTTGTAATGAATTTTACCAGGGTGATTTGTTGGATTACGAAACCGTTTACAATTTTGGAAAAAAGGTAAATGTTCTTACCATAGAAATTGAAAACGTGAATATCGATGCTTTAGAAACCTTAGAAAAAGAGGGTATCATGGTTTATCCAAGTTCGAACACCCTCAAAAAGATTCAAAGCAAGGCCGTACAAAAGTTGTTCTATGCCGATAACGATATCCCTACATCTAGTTTTACACGATTCGCATACACCTCAGAAATAAATGAAGCTCTTAGCAATGGAAGCCTCGAGTTCCCTTTTGTATGGAAAAGTGCCAAATTCGGTTATGACGGTAAAGGCGTTAAGGTAGTTAGGAATGAAAACGACTTAAATGGTCTACCTAGCGTGGAATGTATTGCCGAGAAGCTGATTGATTTTAAAAATGAATTAGCAGTTATAGTTGCACGAAATATGAATGGTGAAATTGCTACCTATCCAGTAGTGGAAATGGAATTTCATCCTGAAGCAAACCAAGTGGAATATGTGATTTGTCCGGCACGGATCGACGATGAAGTGGCAGAAAAGGCTAGAAAGGTTGCACATAAGGTCTCTGAAGCATTTGAACATGTTGGCCTTTTAGCAGTGGAGATGTTCCAAACTCATGACGATGAAATTCTAGTAAATGAAGTTGCTCCGCGACCACACAACTCTGGACATTTAACCATTGAAGCTAACGTTACCTGTCAATTTGAACAACATATTCGAGCAATATTAGGATTACCACTAGGGGAGACAGATAATAAAATTGGCGGAATAATGGTAAATTTGGTTGGCGAGGAAGGGTATTCAGGAGATGTAATTTATGACCATATTGAAGATATCCTAAGCGAAGCTGGAGTTACACCTCATATATACGGGAAAAAGCAAACTAGGCCTTTCAGAAAAATGGGACATGTTACCATTGTTAACAACGATATTTCTGAAGCTCGTAAAGTGGCTGAAACCGTTAAGAATACAATTAAAGTAATAAGTAAATAAACCATAAAGATGACCAAGGTTGCCGTTATTATGGGAAGCAAAAGCGATCTTCCCGTTATGCAAGATGCTATCGATATATTAAAAGAATTTGGTATTGATGTATTGGTTGATATAGTATCTGCGCACAGAACACCCCAGAAGATGATGGAATTTGGCACAAAAGCACACACAAATGGCATTGGTGTTATTATCGCTGGCGCTGGAGGAGCAGCACATTTGCCTGGAATGGTAGCATCCCTAACGCCCCTTCCCGTAATTGGGGTTCCTGTAAAAAGCAGCAATTCTATAGACGGCTGGGACTCAGTTCTTTCAATCCTTCAAATGCCTGGTGGCGTTCCTGTTGCTACAGTTGCGCTTAATGGCGCTAAAAATGCGGGTATATTGGCTGCCCAAATTTTGGGATCTTCAAATAAGGAGATACAAGAAAAAATTATTGACTATAAGGAGGGCTTAAAAGCCAAGGTATTAGAGTCTTCCAAAGGTCTTTAACTAAAAAACCCCGAAGAGATCGGGGTTTTAAAGCTATTAATCAACTATTCTCAGGAATTCGGTTACGAATATCTCCGAAAATTCTCGGCAAAAATAGAAATATTTTCCTGTTTATCTTCTAAATTTTTCGTTAAATATCAGAAAATCAACCTCGTAGTAAGAAAGCAATTACAAAATCTTAAAATTAGTCTCAAAATATGAACCCTCTTCTAAAATCATTTGACACGCCATTTAATACGGCTCCATTTTCTCAAATTAAAGATTCTGATTACTTACCTGCATTTAAGGAAGCGATTGATCAGGCAAAAAAGGAAATCGACGATATAACAGAAAATCCTGAAAAGCCAACTTTTGAGAACACAATTGAGGCCTTAGAATTTTCTGGAGAGACCTTAGACCGAATTTCAAGTATTTTTTTTAATCTAAACTCAGCCGAAACCAATGATGAAATTCAAAAAATCGCACAAGAGGTTTCTCCATTATTGTCTGAATTTGGTAATGATATAACCCTAAATGAACAATTATTTCAAAGAATAAAAGAAGTATATAAACAAAGAGATAATTTAAAATTAACAACTGAACAATATACACTACTAGACAAAAAATATAAAAGCTTTAGTAGGAATGGGGCAAATTTACCGAAAGAGAAAAAGAAGAGGCTACGGGAAATTGATAAAGAGTTGAGTCAGTTAAAATTAAAATTCGGTGAAAATGTTTTGGCGGAAACCAATCGTTACGAAATGCTCATTACAGATGAAAATGACTTAGTAGGTTTACCAGAGGGTGAAATAGAAGCTGCAAAGCATTTGGCCGAAAGCAAAAATAAGGAAGGATGGTTGTTTACGTTAGATTATCCAAGTTATATTCCGTTTTTGAAATATGCTGAGAACAGGGAATTAAGAAAGAAATTAGCAATTGCAGCTGGAAAAAAAGGGTTTCATGGCGATGATTTAGACAACCAAGATATTGTTCTTATGATCGTGAAATTACGCTTTGAAAGATCTAAACTCTTGGGTTATAAAACACACGCACACTTTGTTCTAGAAGAGCGAATGGCAAAAAACCCAGACACTGTAAAAACCTTTCTTGAAGACTTATTGGAAAAAGCGAAACCTGCTGCCCAAAAGGAATTGGAAAGGATTAAAACGTTGGCAACAGAATTGGATAAAATATCGGATTTTCAAAAGTGGGATTCTTCATATTATAGCGAGAAATTGAAGCAACAATTATTCAATTTAGATGATGAAAAATTAAAACCTTATTTTAAGCTTGAAAATGTAATTAATGGTGTATTTGGAGTAGCAAACAGACTCTACAATTTATATTTCGAGGTAACAAATGAGATAGATGTTTACCACCCTGATGTTAAAACTTACAAGGTTGTAGATAACGACAATAACCTGAAAGCTATATTTTATGCTGACTTCTTCCCAAGAGCTGGAAAACGAAATGGGGCATGGATGACATCCTACAAATCACAATATAAGAAGGGCAATAAAAATGAAAGACCTCATATCTCAATTGTGTGTAATTTTACAAAACCAACCAAAACAAAGCCTTCACTTTTAACTTTCAATGAGGTAACTACCCTATTCCATGAATTTGGTCACGCCTTACATGGTATATTAGCCGACACCACCTACCCTAGTCTATCTGGAACAAGTGTATTTTGGGACTTCGTAGAATTGCCAAGCCAGGTTTTGGAAAACTGGTGCTACGAAAAGGAGGCATTAGAACTTTTTGCACATCATTATGAAACTGGGGAATTGATACCACAAGAATATATTGAAAAAATCAAGGAATCAGCAGCATTTAATGAGGGTATGCAGACAGTTCGACAAATTAGTTTTGGCTTATTAGATATGGCTTGGCATGGGATAGACCCAACCAATGTTGAGGAAGTGAAAACACATGAATTAGAAGCTTTTAAACCGACCATGTTACTACCCGATGTTGCAGAAAATTGTATGAGTACATCGTTTTCGCATATTTTCCAGGGAGGTTATTCTGCTGGCTACTACAGCTATAAATGGGCTGAAGTGTTAGATGCGGATGCTTTCGAATTTTTTAAGGAGCAGGGAATTTTCAGTTCGCAAGTTGCGAAGAAATTCCAAGAGAATGTATTGTCCCAGGGAGGGATTGAGGATCCAATGATACTTTATAAACGATTCAGAGGAAAAGAACCGAATCCGGATGCTTTGTTAAGAAGAGCAGGGTTGATAGAAAAGAATTAGTTTATATGCTAAAGTTTTAATTGACTAATTTAGCGCATCAAAAAAAATTGAATGCCAAAAGAGCTTCTCAAGCCTGAGTTGTGGATTGATAATTATTCTGATTTCCTTTTTCATTATACCATACAAAGGGTCAATGACAGGGAATTAGCAAAGGATATTGTACAAGAAACTTTTTTAGCGGCATTAAATTCTATGAAAAATTTTAAGGGTGAGGCTAGTGAGCGTACTTGGCTAGTGGCCATTCTTAAAAGAAAAATTATAGATTATTACAGGCGGGTAAATTCGAAAAAAGGAAAAGCTGAGGTCCATATAATATATACCGATGACGAACAGGAAGGAGATTGGCTTGAAGAAAAAGTGGCGGACCCTTTCCTAAAAAATGCAGAAGATAAATTGGAGAACACCGAATTAGGTGAAGCCATTTATAAATGTTTAGAAAAATTACCAAAAAAACAGGCTGAGGCTTTTAAGATGAAAACCATTTTGGGATATGAAACCGAAACAATCTGTAATGAATTGGATGTTACCCCGTCTAACTTTTGGGTTTTAATACATAGAGCCCGCACCTCTCTATCTCAATGCATGGAAGAAAATTGGTTTTAAGGGATGAAGAAAAATGACATTTTTATCAGTTGTGATCAGGCAAAGGAGATTTGCGATAAACTTCAGTATAACGAAGCTACTTGGCTTGAGAAATTGAAGTTTAAGTTCCGCTACCTGTATTGTCATGTAACCCGTAATTATTCTAACAAGAATGACAAACTAACTTCTACTTGCAATAAGGCTCAAATTCAGTGCATGGATTTAAAGGAAAAAGAAGAATTAAAAAAATCACTGGAATCACACCTCCGAAATAAATAACGCTATTGCCCATAAAATGGGGATAGCTTCTACCCAAAAACTAGTATAATATTTAGACCTTCGGGTATTAGAAAATCCTATAAAAATTAGACAGACAAGTAGCACCACTATTCTCCAAGCTATTTCTTCTCCTCCAATATTCTTATAAAATTGGCACAATAACACATAGAAAGCGGCCAATACTATACCTAGAATTTTGGTCTTTGCAATACCAATTTGCTGTGGTATGGTTGCCAATTTTAAACTATCGTAATTAAGGTCCCTAATTTCAAATGGCAGCATTAAAAGAAGTATTAAAAGAAAACGTTGAATTCCCAATGTTACACCATCACCGTCTATAGTCATTCCCTCATTGAAAATGGGCAGAAACACAGTAACCCCACTCCATACGAATGCAATTAAATATACCTTTAAACCACTAATACTCCTCAAATTTTTCTGTTTGTCCAAGAACCAGTTTCTAGGTGCCAGCGGAATTGCATATAAAAAAGTGATTACCCCCAAAACTCCTAAAAATATAATGGTCCTTTCCTCAAGCTGAAAAGTGAAATAGATCATTCCAACAAAACACAAGGCTGAAAATATTTGAATCAATTTTAACCAAGTCGCCAAACTTCGATGGTGGAATTTCGCTAGGCCAAAAAATTTCACAAAATTATATCCTGTGATTGAGGCGAAAAACACAAAGAAAAGTAAGTGAATGTCAAATGTAATTTCCAAAGTCTGGAAAGTGATATAGCATAATGCAACAACAGATAGAGCCACATGGATGCTACTATTTATATAAAAATCGAGTATCTTAAACCAGATCCGCATAAAACAAATTTACTCAAAGTGTTGATAAGGGATTTTAATGGTTAAAAACTTAAGTTAATTACATCTCAAAACCACCCATTATTCCTTAATTTTGCAGCTGGAAAATTTTCTATAATTACATGAATACAAATGCATTTTCTTACCGCCATATTGGGCCTCGGGAAGAGGACCAAAAGGCAATGTTAGACACCTTAGGAGTTGATTCAATTGAAGACCTAATTTATCAAACCATTCCAGACGGTATACGTTTAGAAAAACCATTGGATCTTGATGAACCAATGAATGAATATGAGTATATGACCCATATTCACGAGCTGTCTAAAAAGAATAAGGTATTTAAAAGTTACATCGGATTAGGTTACCACCCAACCATAATGCCAGCTGTAATTCAACGTAATATATTGGAAAATCCAGGTTGGTATACTGCTTATACGCCATACCAAGCAGAAATTGCCCAAGGCCGTCTTGAGGCTCTTTTAAATTTCCAAACTATGATTACCGATTTAACCGGTATGGAAATTGCAAATGCTAGTTTGTTGGATGAGGGAACTGCAGCTGCGGAGGCTATGAGTTTGTTATTTGCAGTAAGGGATAGGGAACAAAAGAAAGCTGAAATTGTAAAATTCTTTGTTTCTGATTCAGTATTGCCTCAAACAATCGACGTTTTAAAAACCAGAGCTCTTCCAATTGGGATTGACTTGGTAATTGGTGATGAAAATACATTTGAATTCGGTTCGGACTATTTTGGCGCGTTATTACAATACCCTGGCAAAAATGGAGTAATTACCGATATTAAATCTTTTATCGAAAAAGCTACTGAGGCAAATATAAAAACGGCCGTTGCTGCCGATATTATGAGCTTATTACTACTTGAAGCCCCAGGAAAATTTGGTGCAGATGTAGTCGTTGGTACAACACAAAGGTTTGGAATCCCTATGGGTTACGGAGGACCTCATGCTGCTTATTTTGCAACGAAGGAGACATATAAAAGAGAATTACCTGGAAGGATTATAGGAGTTACCAAAGACGCTGATGGTAATCGCGCCTTACGTATGGCTTTACAAACGAGGGAACAACATATTAAACGCGACAGGGCAACATCTAATATTTGTACGGCACAGGTTTTATTAGCGGTTATGGCTGGAATGTATTCTGTTTATCACGGACCCATAGGCCTTAAAAATATTGCTGAATCTATAAATTTACGCGCAAGAAAACTTGCTGAAGGTCTTTCCATATTGGGCGTTAAAGTTTCTTCACAGAATTACTTTGATACATTGGAAGTAACAGTTGACTCACAAAAGTTAAAGCCTATTGCGGAGAAAGCCGAAGTCAATTTATTCTACGCAGATCCAAGTACTGCTTATATTAGCATAAATGAGACAACTAGCGACAACGACTTAATTTACTTACTGTCAATCTTTGAAACTTATATAGAATCATCTGATTCAAAAATTGAGTTAAATAGCAATCCAAGTAATTCAATTCCAAATTTCGCAAATAGAAAAACCGAATATCTTCAAGAAGAGGTTTTTAATAGCTATCATTCTGAAACTGAGATGATGCGTTACATAAAATCATTAGAGCGAAAAGATTTATCCCTAAATCATTCAATGATTTCTTTGGGTTCGTGCACTATGAAATTAAACGCTGCTTCTGAAATGCTACCTTTAAGTTGGCCAAATTGGGGAACGATGCATCCATTCGCCCCCATTGAACAAGCAGAGGGATATCAAATAGTCCTAAAATCCCTTGAAAATTACCTAACGGAAATTACAGGATTTGCGGCAACTTCCTTACAACCTAATAGTGGGGCGCAAGGAGAGTATGCTGGATTAATGGTTATTAAAGCTTACCACGAATCTAGAGGTGAAGGACATAGAAATATCTGTTTAATCCCTTCCTCAGCGCACGGTACAAACCCAGCAAGTGCAGTCATGGCTGGTATGCAGGTAGTTGTAACTAAGTCAACAGAACATGGTAACATTGATGTTGAGGACTTAAAACAAAAAGCTGAACAGCATAAAGATAATTTGGCTGCATTAATGGTTACATACCCATCAACGCACGGAGTATACGAGTCTGCCATAAAAGAAATCACAAAAATCATTCACGATAATGGCGGCCAAGTTTATATGGACGGTGCAAATATGAATGCTCAGGTTGGGTTAACCAACCCTGGAAATATTGGTGCTGACGTATGCCATTTAAATCTTCACAAAACATTTGCAATCCCTCATGGTGGCGGTGGACCTGGAGTTGGCCCAATATGTGTTGCTGAACAATTGGTACCATTTTTACCAGGAAACCCTGTAATTAATAAAGGCGGTGATGATGCAATTACAGCTATTTCGGCAGCACCTTATGGATCGGCCCTGGTTTGCCTTATTTCATATGGATATATAAAAATGTTAGGGGCTAGCGGTCTAACCAAAGCGACAGAAATTGCCATATTAAATGCAAACTATATCAAGGAGCGCCTGGAAGGCCATTACAAAACATTATATTCCGGAGAGAGAGGTCGCGCGGCGCACGAAATGATAATTGACTGTCGACCATTTAAAGCTTTTGGCATAGAGGTGAGCGATATCGCCAAAAGGCTTATGGATTATGGATTTCATGCCCCTACAGTATCATTTCCAGTTGCAGGAACAATGATGGTGGAACCGACGGAAAGTGAAAGTAAGGAAGAGATGGATCGTTTCTGTGACGCCCTCATTTCTATTAAACATGAAATTGAGAATTGTAATTCCTCAGAACCTAATAACGTTTTAAAAAATGCGCCTCACACTTTAGAATTGTTAACTGCTGATGATTGGAATTTACCATATAGTCGAAAACAAGCTGCTTATCCTTTGGATTTCATCAAATTAAACAAATTTTGGCCTTCTGTTAGAAGAGTTGATGATGCATATGGGGATAGAAACTTGATTTGCACATGTGCACCAATCGAAGATTATATTGAAGCATAAATTAGGTTTGGACATCGTATTTTTTCTAAGCCGAATTGGGCTGTTTCATATAGAAACACTAACATTACCCAAATACTAATTATTAATGGGTATAAAGATTATTGGATCCGGAAGTTACATACCTTCCGCCGTTGAAAAAAACGAGAAATTTAGCGATCATGAATTCTTTGATTCAGATGGAAATCAATTTTCGCATGGCAATGAAGTAATCATTGAAAAGTTTAAAGCAATAACTGGGATTCTTGAAAGGCGGTATGCCGATCCCAAACTTAATTCATCCGATTTAGGATACTTAGCAGCGAGAAAAGCCATCGATGATGCAGGTGTAGATCCAGAAACGATCGACTATATTATTGCAGCCCACAACTTTGGTGATGTAAAACATAATACAATCCAGTCAGATGTGCTGCCATGTCTAGCTGCGAGAATAAAACATTTATTGGGTATTAACAACCCTAATTGCGTGGCTTATGATATTCTATTTGGCTGCCCTGGTTGGGTTCAAGGAATGATTCAAGCGAAAGCATTTATTGATGCAGGAATTGCCAAGAGATGTTTGGTCATTGGAAGCGAAACGCTCTCTAGGGTGGTCGACAAACATGATAGAGATTCGATGATATTTTCAGACGGTGCAGGAGCAACAATAATTGAAAAAATCGATGGTGATTCCGGAATTCTTTCACATGAAAATGCAAGCTATACCACAGAGGAAGCGTATTACCTATATTTTGGCAATTCTAACAAGAAAGAATTATGTAGGGATACGCGCTACATTAAAATGGATGGTAGGAAAATTTACGAATTTGCGTTGAAATATGTTCCGCAGGCTATGAAGAGCTGCCTAGACAAAAGTGGAAAATCGATAAAGGATCTAAAGAAGATTTTTCTTCACCAAGCAAATGAAAAAATGGATGAGGCCATACTTAAACGTTTTTATCGTTTATACAGAACAGAGGTTCCTGAGCACGTTATGCCTATGAGTATTCATGAATTGGGTAATAGTTCTGTGGCAACTGTTCCAACACTTTATGATATGGTTGCTAAAAATACCATGGAAAATCATAGGTTAGAAAAAGGAGATGTTATTATGTTTGCAAGTGTAGGTGCCGGTATGCATATCAATGCAATGGTCTACGAATGCTAAACAATAAAAAATAACTCCATCCATGTATGAGAATACCTATCCCACTAAGCGTTTCAAGCTTACTTTAGAATTTTTAAAGGAACATATAGATAGAACTAATCATATTTTGGATTTGGGAGTTACCAATCCCCTCTCAGAGGTGATGATTTCTGAAGGTTATAAGATTACTAATACTAGCGGTATTGATTTAGATGAGGATACACATGAAGTTGAAACTGAAGATTACCAAGTTGTAACTGCATTTGAAATTTTTGAACATTTAGTAGCTCCATACAACGTACTTAAGGCTATAAAAGCAAAAAAGCTTGTATGTAGTGTCCCTCTTAAACTATGGTTTTCTAATGCCTATAAAAATGAGAATGATCCACGTGATCGTCATTATCACGAATTTGAAGATTGGCAATTCGATTGGTTATTAGAAAAAGCAGGTTGGACCATTATAGACAAAAAAAAGTGGACACACCCTACCAATAAGATTGGCTTAAGGCCCATTCTTAGATACTTTTACCCGAGATATTATATTGTCTACGCAGAACGTCAATAACAATAGATTTCATTGAAATTCGCAATTATCATCCCCGCCCACAATGAAGAGAATTTTATTGGTAAAACTCTAGAGTCTCTATGCAAGCAAACGCACCTTCCTTCGGAAATAATTGTAGTTAACGATAACTCAACAGATGGAACAGTCAAAATTATAACTTCTTATAGAGATCAATTTGATTTCATAAAAGTTATTAATTCAACTTCCACGGACCTTCATCTTCCCGGAAGCAAAATAATTAATGCCTTTTACAAAGGCTACAAATCCATTTCGAAGCCCTTTGATATAATCTGCAAATTCGATGCTGATTTAATTTTTCCATCCAATTACTTAGAGCAATTAGCGTTCCATTTTAAAAATGAAGAGAAGGTTGGGATGGCGGCAGGCTTTTGTGAAATTGAGACACAAAATGGCTGGAAACTAGAAGACTTTACGAGTAAGGACCATATCCGTGGGGCCTTAAAAGCGTATAGAAAAGCATGTTTTGAGGAAATTGGTGGATTGAGGCGTTCAATGGGCTGGGACACTTTGGATGAATTACTGGCAAGATACTATGGTTGGGAAATAGTAACGGATCCGAACTTAAGGGTTAAGCATTTAAAACCTACGGGAGAGAATTATGCAAAACAAGCAACCGGAATTCACGGTGAGGCACTATATAAACTGCGTTATGGATGGCCGCTGACCATAATTACAGGCCTAAAAATGGGTGTAAAAAGAAAAAGTTTTTCCGTCTTCAAACAGTATATCAGTGGTTATCATAATTCTAAACTCAAAAAACTAGAGTTCCTAGTGGACGAACATCAAGGTAAATACATAAGAAATCTACGTTGGAAAGGTATTTTAAAAAAACTGAACTTAAGTTAACCCGAGATATCCAATCTTAATTATCAAAAACCATATACAACGGATTGCCTGTACTGCCATTAGGAAAACTTATATCTAAAAGCACAGATATAGTTGGAGCTATATCCGGAATTACAGTCTTCAAAGTGGTCTCCCCATGTTTTATACCAGCTCCATAAAACAATAAAGGAACATGAGTGTCGTAATTGTAACTTGAACCATGCGTTGAGCCTGTGGTGGAATAAGAAATAAAATTCGGTTTAAATTCAAAAATTACATCTCCTGATCTTTTCTGATCATATCCATTTTGAATCATCGCTTCAATACCGGTTAAAAATTCTTCAGAACCCATTGATGTGCCCGTGTAGGCTTTATATATAGCCTCATATTTAAGCAATTCCTGTTGTAATAAAAACTCTACATTTCTTAGATCGAGCTTTTTATCTTTCAACACATTCTTATTCAGAAAAACTTGATTGTTACTGATATTCTCAATTAAATCATTTGTACCAAATTCATTTTTGCAATAAAGGGAAAGATTGTCCCTAATTTCCAACATATTTACATAACCTGCCGGTATTTTAGAATTGAATAAATAAGCCGGAACATCAACCGCACCATGATCTGAGGTCAAGAAAATTGTGTAATTGCCAACACCAACTTCATCATCTAAAGCCTTGAATAAGCGTTCTAAATCTTTATCAAGTCGCAAATAAGTATCTTCTATTTCAACGGAATTAACACCGAAATTATGCCCAATATAATCCGTACTAGAATAACTAACCGCTAAAATATCGGTTATATCATCTTTACCAAGCTCCTCTCCTTTCAAAGCAGCAATCGCAAAATCTGTAGTTAAGCTATTTCCAAAGGGAGTTGCTCTAATAATCTCGAAATTGCCATTTTTTCCCTTCAAAGCATTCAAATCATATGGAAAAGTTGCCGCTTCCTTACCGTTAAAACCTCTTTCATAAGAATTCTCATCTGCCCCACTAGCGGTATAAGTTTTTATGGGGTACAACGTATTCCAAGTAGTTAAATAAGGAGCAACTCGATTTTCGTTATTGAACTTTGATACCCACCGTGGCAAGGTTTCCATATAATAAGTGCTGGTGATCCACTTTCCTTCATTACCACCATCAAACCAATATGCTGCATTTGCAGAATGGCCAGCAGGCAGAATGGATCCGCGATCTTTTAAAGCTATACCAATAGTTTTACCTCTCATCTGTGTACTCAATCTGTTTTCGTCAGCAAATGAATTTGTTTTCATTCTGTGAGGGGACATCTTTCCAGCGTTAGTGGTACTTCCAACGGTCGCCACAGAATCATCACTTGCACAATAAACCACAGTCTTTGCTTCTTTATCGTACCAACTATTGCTTATAATTCCATGATATTTTGGTGTGGTACCGGTATATACAGAACTATGACCAGGCCCAGTATAAGTGGGTATATAATTAAAATGATTGTTTTTGCAATTGAACCCATTATCTAATAATCGCTTGAATCCACCTTGACCATATCTTGAATAAAATCTGGTTAAATAATCGTATCTCATCTGATCAACAACAATCCCAACTACCAGTTTAGGCTTATTACCTATTATTGGTGAATTTTCAAAAGTGGTTTCAAACTTATCACTCCCCGTAAAACTGTTAAAGGTGAAAATGGCAAGAATACAACAAAGTGTAAATAGAAGTTTTTTTGACAAACCTATATTTAATTTCATGGTGTTTTGTTAAAAGGGTTTAACCCTATTTTCAATTAAATGGATAGAGCACCAAAAATAAGCTTTTTAAAACATCTTAATTTTAAATATCAGTTTAAATCCCTTTAAGTTTTTTACTTTAGCGTTAACTAAATTGTTACATGACGTATCTACATAATATTGGTCAGTACTTCATAATGATTGGCGCCATGTTTAGAAAACCTACGCGTTGGTCAGTTTTAAGAACACTGATTTTTAAAGATATTGATGATCTAATTATAGGATCTTTAGGGATAGTTTCCTTTATTTCCTTTTTCGTTGGTGGAGTTATCACCATTCAAACAGCATTAAACCTAACCAACCCTTTAATTCCTAAGACCCTAGTTGGTTTCGCTACAAGACAATCGGTAATTCTAGAATTCGCACCTACCCTAATATCAATTATTATGGCAGGGAAAGTTGGTTCGTTTATTACGAGTAGCATTGGGACAATGAGGGTAACTGAACAAATTGATGCGTTAGAAGTCATGGGAGTAAATGCGGTTAATTACCTTATTTTTCCAAAGTTCGTGGCAATGATGTTATACCCATTTGTAATTTCTATTGCCATGTTTCTGGGTATTATTGGTGGACTGGCAGCCTGTGTTTTTGGCGGATTTGTAACACCTGATAATTATATCACAGGCGTACAGTTAGAGTTTATTCCATTTCATATGATCTATGCTTTCATAAAAACGTTGGTTTTTGCTTTTATTTTAGCAACTATACCTTCTTATCATGGATATTATATGAAAGGTGGAGCTCTCGAGGTGGGCGAGGCGAGTACAACTTCATTTGTTTGGACAAGTGTTGTTATAATTCTGCTGAATTATATTTTAACCCAAATGTTACTAAGCTGATGATCGTAGTAGAAAATTTACACAAGTCATTTGGGGACTCAGAGGTTTTAAAAGGAATCACAACAACCTTTGATCCTGGTAAAACAAATCTCATTATTGGACAGAGTGGCGCAGGAAAAACAGTTTTTCTTAAATGCCTTCTTGGTTTAATTACACCTGATGAAGGCTATATATGCTATAACGACAAAAAATATTGTGATCTGTCGGATGATCAAAAATCCGATCTCAGAGCCGAAATGGGAATGGTTTTTCAAGGAAGTGCCCTTTTTGATTCCATGACAATCCTTCAAAATGTAATGTTCCCTCTTCGATTATTCACTAAACAAAGTAAAAGTGAAATGGAAGCAAGAGCAGATGAAGTGTTGAAAAGGGTAAATCTTGCGGATGCCCATAATAAATTTCCTAGTGAGGCTTCTGGGGGAATGCAGAAAAGGGTGGCCATTGCCAGGGCTATTGTAAATAAACCAAAATATTTGTTCTGTGATGAACCTAACTCCGGATTAGACCCGAGAACCGCAATCCTAATAGATAACTTAATTCAAGAAATCACAAAGGAATATAATATTACAACCGTAATAAACACCCACGACATGAACTCTGTGATGGAGATCGGTGAAAAGATTATTTTTCTAAAAAACGGTTTGAAAGAATGGGAAGGATCTCACGAAACTATCTTTAAGACCGACAATGAAGCAGTAACCAATTTTGTTTACTCATCAGAATTATTCAAAAAAGTGAGACAAATGTATATCGAGGAAAAGAATATCTAATTACTTCCTCAACAGCTGTATTTTTTTAGTATTAAACTTAGCGTCCAACCATTTTACTATTTCCGATTCGTTTTTGGTTTTTAAGGAATCTGCAACTTTATCCTCCCACTTCACACCAACTACTGTTAAGGTATCTACAGTGCTGAAATCTGAGGATTCCATCGTTCTAGAAACCGACAAATAATCTAACCCAGGAAATTTTTCCTTAGCTTCTTTAGCTAATGAACTAAATACAAAGTTTCCATTGTTTCCTCCATTGGCATTTTTGGCCAAATTATCTATAGTCTCTTCCAGTTTAGAAATCTCTTCTTTTAAGCCCTGTATTGTATAATCTTTTTCTTCGAGTTCTTTAATAGCTCTATCATACGATTGAAGAATAAGGTCAGTACTTCGTAATTTATTGGTGTTTATTCTTAATTCGAAATCATGTATATTTTCATAGTCCTTCAAACTATTTTGAAGTGAGATTTCTGTTGCTTCAGTCACATCACCATTAAAATATAATGAAATGACTTTTTTATCCATATCCAAGTTCTGACGCTGTAACCAAAGTGCATCATTAGATTCGATATTCTTTTTGAAGAATTTTTTATAATCGCTTTCGTAACCAGTTTCAGTTAATACATTTAAAAATGTCCAAACTGCTGGAATCATAACTACTATTGCTAATAAAGTTGCCATTCTTGAAATAAACCTTCTCTTTTTAGAGTTAGCATATTTCTGCATAGGAAACCTTAATATTTTTAATACCACAAACGTCGCCAAGGCAATAAAAATGGTGTTAATACCAAATAGGTACATGGCACCTCCGAAATACCTAAAATTACCTATTGCTAAACCATAACCGGCAGTACAAAGGGGAGGCATCAATGCTGTAGCAATGGCAACACCGAATATTACAGATGCAATGGTTCCTCTTTTGGTTCGCGCTATTATTAAGGCCAAACCACCAAAAAACGCAATTAGTACATCCCGAATATCTGGGCGCGTTCTACCCAACAATTCCGAGGTATCTTCACTTAAGGGAAATAGATAGAAAAAAAGAAAGGCTGTTATTAAACTCAGTACAATCATTACCCCTAAATTCACCAAAGATTTCCTGAGAATATCAATATCATTGACGGCAATTGAGTAACCTACACCCAAAATTGGACCCATCAACGGTGATATCAACATGGCACCGATTACAACTGCCGTTGAATTTGCATTCAATCCAATCGAAGCGACAAAAATCGAACATATTAAAATCCAGGCTGTTGCACCTTTAAAGGGAATATCATTCTTAATGGCTTCAACCGTTGCATCCCTATCTGTATCATCTCTGAAGGCAAGTATGTCCTTAAGGAATTTTGTTATACTAGCTGCAAGACCTTTGGCCTCGGTCTTAATTTGCTCTTTAGATTCTTCAGTTGAGTTAGGAGTGGCCTTAACGGGTTGGCCCTCCTCAGAAAAATTGAATTTATTCTCAGCCATGTTTTAAAGGTTAGATGTAATGATCACCAAATTCAGAGCCTACCCTAGATCTTAATTGCTTAATTTCCTGCTCTTTATTTTTCGGAAAGATAAGCAAAACATCATCTTTATCAACTATGATATAATCGCTAATACCTTCCAATACAACAACCTTGCCTTTGGCGGTGCGAATCATGTTCCCTTTAGAGGCATCAAGCACAGAATGGCAATTTACCTTGGCATTACCATTTTCGTCCTTTGGCATTTTTTCATACAAACTTACCCAAGTTCCTAAATCATTCCAATCGAATGAGGCTGGCAAGACAAATACATTGGTTGATTGTTCCATTATTGCATAGTCAACGGAAATATTTTCCGCTTTGCCATAGTTTTCCTCTATAAAATGGTTTTCATCAAAAGTGTTATATGCTTGGTAACCCGATTGGAACAGATTAAATAATTCAGGCTGATTATTTTCAAAGGCCTTAATAACACTAGTAGCACTCCATATAAATATACCCGCATTCCAGAGAAAATTTCCTTGGGAAATAAAATGTTGTGCAGTTGCTACATCTGGCTTTTCTCTAAATTGCTTTACCTTTTTGATTCTTTCATCAGTATTAGTTTCGTACTCTATATAACCGTAACCAGTATTAGGAAAAGTTGGCTTAATACCCAATGTCATTAAAGCATCATTCCCAGAACAAAAGTCGAATGACCGCCTAACATCTTCAGAAAAAGAATTTTCATCCTCTATCCAGTGATCACTTGGGGCAACAAGAATTAAAGCTTCCTTATTCTGTTTTTGAATTTTTAAGGCTGCATATAATATGCATGGTGCTGTATTTCTCATTTCAGGTTCAAGCAAGACCTGCTCTTCAGAAATATTTGGTAATTGCTCCATTACCAAACCTTTGTATTTGTGATTGGTAAGAATTAAAATATTCTCCACTGGAATTATTTGGGACAATCTGGAAAAAGTCTTTTGTATAAGAGTTTCACCACTACCAAACATATCATGAAATTGTTTCGGAAATTCTTGTGTGCTAACAGGCCAAAACCTAGAACCAATTCCACCTGCCATCAATATTGCGTAATAATTCTTATTCATTAAATCGTTTTTAAGTTGAACCTAAGATTCAAGGATTTCAACCTCAGCGTTTGGATTGAAAAGGTAAGTTCTTCCTGTTCTTAATTCAATACATTCATAGCGTTTGCGCCTTATATTACCCTTTTTAAAAACCTTACCGTTATAAAGTCTAAAGGTTTGTCCGTAGGGAACATCAAAAATAAAGGATTTGTCATTAGGAGCATCGAACTGTTTTAAAGCTAACGCTAATTTAACATCGGTATCGCTAGTTGCCTTGGGGTTTTTAAAATGTTTAGCAAGCATGGGTAACAATTCTTCCGGAAAGATATCTGGATTGATAAACGGCAACATAAGGATTTTGAATGTATGCTTCCATTCAATTCCATGAGGCTTTATTTGTCTCCCATATTTAGAATACGCCTCAAAATGTGCAATTTCATGTATAAGCGTAATTAAAAATCTATATGGATTGAGACTATTGTTTATCGAAATTTGATGTTTACCATTTGGCAATCGCCTATAATCCCCATGACGGGTTCTCCGTTCATTCTTAATCTTTAATTCCAATCGATCATGATTCAACAATTCGAGAACCATTTCGACGGAATTGGTTGGTAAATATTTACTAAGGCCTTCCTTCATTTTACAATTAAACGCTCAATAAGCTCCGTAATTCCTTCATTGAGCCAAATGTTCCATTAGAAATTGTTGTAAGTTCATCCAATACATCATTTTCAGTAAATGCAAGCACTTCAAAACCTCCATTTTTTGCCGCGGTGACTCCTGCAACACTGTCTTCAATTACCAAACAATCTTCCACTTTAAAACCCATAGAAGCCGCGGCATGAAGAAAAATTCCAGGGTCTGGTTTCCATTTTTGGATATCGTAGCAACTATATATTGCATTTTGAAAATATGGAAGGAGCCCCGTCTTTTTGAGATTTAACCGAATCTTCTCTCGTGGTCCACTAGATGCGACACAAAAAGGCTTATCTAAAGATTGAAGAACTTCTTCTATTCCTTCAATAGGTGTCATTTCAGTTTTAAAAATTTCGTAAGACCTTTCCCTGTATTCATTCTCGAAAGTCCGAGGTAGGCTATCCTGGATAAGGGTAGATATAACTTTAAGACAATGTTGTAAGGAATGTCCTTTAAAATTTCTATAAGCAAAATCTAAGTCAATGGAAGCACCTAATTCATTAGCCATGGTAACCAACATACCATTGCTAAGAGGTTCACTATCCACCAGTACACCATCGCAATCAAAAATGACACATTCAAAGTTTGGCATCACGGGGTGGAATTTGAAACTTGTAAGACCTTCCCATTGTAATATTTCTGTCCATTACAGGCGAACTCAAAAATGTATTGAGCCATTTCGGCCGCTGTTGTTGGCGCCTTATAACCTGGAAAGGCTTGCTCTAACATTTCAGTTTGAACGGCTCCCAATGCTAACACATTAAATGAAGGACCACTATCTTTATATTCTTCCGCTAATAACTCTGATAATGTAATTACAGCTCCTTTACTCGAACTATAGGCGGCTAATCCCGGAAATTTGGCACTACCTTGAATTCCTCCCATTGAACTAATGCTTACTACATGTGCAAGATTACCCATAAAAGGCAATACCGCCTTAATAGTTTCAGCTACCGCAAATACATTTACATCATAAACTTTACGGAAGTCTTCAATTGAAATTTCTTTAAATGGCCTGTTTATCAGAAAACCTGCATTGTTAATTAAAATATCAACTTTTCCCCAACGTTCCCTTACAAAGTTCGAGATAGATTTCACTCCATCCGAAGTTGTAATATCGCAACTTTCTGAAAAAACAGTTTTTAGTTCTAGGTTCTTAATTGGCAACTCGTTTCTAGACAATGCCAAGACATTATCACCATTTTTGGCAAAGAGTTTAACTAATTCAAAACCTATTCCCCGGCTTGTTCCGGTAATTATTACATTTTTACTCATTCATTTTCAATTCACCTCTCGGTCCATTAATCAGACCGTCCAAGGCTGGTATCATTTTTTCGATAAAATTTTTCATGTGGTCGAAATCCATCTTGTCATATTCATCATCGACAGTATGGTAATATTGGAACAATGCCAAATCCGTTGTAGAAATGGCATGCGCGGGCATATTAAAGGCTTGGTAAAATCCATAATTGTCAGAACTTTTAAACAATTGATATTTCTTAGCCAATTCAGAAAATCCGACTACAGTATCTTTAGCAGCATTATTTAATACCTGGGGTAAGGTAGAGACATCGTAGCCCGTAATAAATGACAATTCTGATCCAGGTGCACCTGGCACCCCAACCAATTCAAAATTTATCATCGCATAAGGTACGCTTCCATCAGATTTTATTCTTTCTGCCATATGTTTTGAACCTATCAATCCCATTTCTTCTGCATCGAACAATGCAAAAACCACAGATCGCTTATTGTTATTTAAGGCCTTAAAATGTTTTGCAAGTTCAAGGATTGCAACAGTTCCAGAGGCATCATCATTTGCGCCATTTGCTATAGAATCTCCATCAACAATATTTTTACTTATCCCAATATGATCATAATGGGCCCCTAGGATAACTATATCGTTCTTCAATACGACATCATTTCCTTCTAAATAACCTACTACATTAAACCCAACGCCCTCTTTAAGAGGAAAGCTATCTCTGTAGGTTTGGAAATACGGTACTATATTATTGGAAGTAAAAAAGTCCTCAATATATTCTCCAGCCTTAACCTGACCAGGGGTACCAGATTTTCTACCCATCAATTTATCTGAGGTGAAGAACTCCATTTTAGTTTTTATTTCTTCAACTGAAATTACTGGAGGTTTTTGAATTGAGGAGACATTATTGCTTTCGGGTTTGCCATCAATTCTACCATGATTCTTACAACTAACAACCAATATTATTGCAAGAAAAAGAGTTGATATTTTCATGTATTCTTCTATAAGGCGCAAATATATTAAATAAGGCCCATCCAATAAATTTTAACCATAATTTGCTAGGTATTTCGTCTGCTTGAATTGACATAATTTCCTAAATTAGAAGGTACTAAGCATAATGGTTAATCAATTATCAAATAATACCCCTTTTTATGTTTCTGTTTACACTACAGATGCCATTCATAGTCTAGATCACGGTCAATTGACTTTGTTTAAGCAACGACTTTATAACAGCATTGAAAAAAGCATTATTTCTAATGAAGGGCAAATAGAACATCAACAACCCACAACCTATCTAGGAAGCTTCAATTCTGCTTCGGATGCTATATTTGCTGCGTTGCAGATTAAACGGAAATCTAAATACAATCTAACCTCTCTTAATAAGGTAATTTCTGATATTGAAATTATTGTTTTCGAAAAATCTGAAATCGATTTACACTCTGAATTGGATCGATGGATTTGCAAGTTTGTTAATTACTCGATAGTAGCAACTTCTGCCATCGAAAAGCATTTTTATAAGAACAACACAAATTTAAAATTAGACAAAGAAGAGGTGAAGGTTTTAAGAGATCAAGATTTTAAATTTCTAAAAGCACTTTTTTCGGAACTAGAGTCTAATTTTAATTCTCCACTCTTCGATGTAAACGAGCTATGTGAGAAATTAAAATTACCATATTCAAAAGTTTATTCCGTGATTACTCGGTTAATTCACAGAAATCCCTCTTCAATAATTCGTGATTTTCGATTGCATAAATCATTAATTTACATTGAAAAAAATTCCCACAATATAAAATCAATCGCTAAGAAATCAGGGTTCAGTGATGCTAGTTATTATGCAAAATCCTTTAAAAATGTTTTTGGAATAAGCCCTTCCAGATTGAAGAAATAAATTTATGCTTTACCTAATTGGAATAAATCCAAATTTATAAAAAGACCACTAGTTATAGCTTAGCAGTGTATATTGCGATTTTATAGTCAAATAAAAAAACCCTTTGCCTTGCAAAGGGTTTAACTATATATTCAAAGTTTTAATTGATTATAATAGCATGGTGATAGGGTTTTCTATATACCCTTTCAATGTTTGCAAAAATAAGGCACCCGTAGCACCATCCACGGTTCTGTGATCGCATGCGAGGCACAATTTCATTGTGTTGCCAACCACAATCTGACCGTTTTTAACTACTGGTTTCTCTACAATCGCTCCAACAGACAAAATTGCTGAATTAGGCTGATTGATAATCGAAGTAAAACTTTCTATACCAAACATCCCCAAATTAGAAATAGTAAAAGTGCTTCCTTCCATTTCCTGAGGTTGTAACTTTTTGTTTCGAGCTTTACCCGCCAATTCCTTAACCTCAGCGCCAATCTGGGTTAAGCTTTGCTCGTTGGCAAAGCGGACCACAGGTACTACCAATCCATCAGGAACAGCAACAGCCACTCCTATATGAACATGGTGGTTTAATATCATTTTATCATCTTTCCATTGGGAATTTACTTGTGGATGTTGCTTTAAAGCCATAGCAGTCGCCTTAATTACAATATCATTAAAAGATATTTTTGTATCAGGAATACTATTGTATTGCTCCCTAAAAGCCATAGCATTACCCATGTCGAACTCAACATTTAGATAATAATGTGGTGCAGTAAATTTCGATTCAGCCAAGCGCTTAGCTATGACTTTTCTCATTTGGGAGTGTTTAACTTCATCCGAACTTTCAACACCTGTAGGTTCAAATTTAGCCACTCCACCACCAACTGCAGGTTGATAGTTTTCTACATCACGTTTTACGATCCTGCCATTTTCACCAGAACCATTTATTTGGGATAGCTTTATACCCTTATCTTCAGCCATTTTTTTGGCAAGAGGAGAGGCAAAAACTCTTGCACCATCAGTAGCGGTTTGTGCAGAAACAGTCTTTGTTTTTGATGTTTCAACCTTCGGTGCAGGGGAATCATTCTTTTCTTCTTTAGGAGCAGCCTTTTTAGGCTCTTCCTTCTTGGGTGCAGTCACTGTGGTGCCTTCAGACTTAAAGTTTTTAACCACATCAGACACATCCGTTCCCTCAGGACCTAAAATAGCTAAAAGCGCATCTACTTTAGCGGAATCACCCTCCTTTAAGCCATGATGCAAAAGCACTCCTGATTGAAATGACTCAAATTCCATTGTAGCCTTATCTGTTTCAATCTCAGCTAATATATCGCCCTCTACAACCTTATCACCAACATTTTTTAACCAAGTTGCAACAGTACCTTCCTCCATCGTATCACTCAACCTGGGCATTTTCACAACTACCACTCCATCAGGCAGATCTGCTTTGGCGGCTCGCTCTTCATTTGAAGCTGCTGATTCACTTTCCTCCTCACCGGATGATTCTTCCTGAGCTTCAGGCGCAACGTCTGAACCGGCTTCATTTGAAGATGTTTCAGATTTTTTACCTCCACCATTTATAAGATCAGACACATCCTCACCTTCCTCACCAATAATTGCCAACAATTCATCAACCTTGGTAGTTTCACCTTCCTCAACTCCGATGTACAATAAAGTACCGTTATGGAAAGATTCAAATTCCATGGTGGCTTTATCAGTTTCAATCTCGGCTAGAATATCCCCTTCTTCAACCTTATCACCAACCTTCTTCAACCATGAGGCAACAGTACCTTCTTCCATGGTATCACTTAAGCGAGGCATATTTATGATTTCAGCCATAATTTATATTTTGTGATTAATAAATGGATAATCTTCTTGTTCGTAAACGGAATCATACATGACATTAATTTCAGGATACGGTGACTCTTCAGCAAATTTCTCGCATTCTTTCACCTTATCTTTCACACGCTTGTCTATCTCCTTAATTTCTGCTTCATTAGCATACTTTTCCTTCAAGATAATATCCTTAACCTGGGTAATTGGGTCTATTTTTTTGTATTCCTCAACTTCCTCTTTAGTTCTATAATGTTGAGCATCACTCATCGAATGCCCTCTATATCTATATGTCTTTAATTCCAAGAATGTTGGTCCGTCCCCACGTCGTGCTCGCTGTATAGCTTCATCAAAAGCTTCTGCCACCTTTACCGGATTCATCCCGTCAACGGGACCGCAAGGCATTTCGTAACCAAGACCTAGTTTCCAAATTTCGGTATGGCTAGCAGTTCTTGCAACTGAGGTACCCATAGCATAACCATTGTTTTCACAAACAAATACAACAGGTAATTGCCACAGCATCGCCAAGTTAAATGTTTCGTGTAATGAACCTTGTCTGGCAGCACCATCACCAAAGCAACAAAGGGTTACAGCATCACTTCCATGGTATTTATCACCAAAAGCAATTCCTGCCCCCAATGGAATTTGACCACCGACTATACCGTGACCTCCATAAAACCGATGTTCCTTAGAAAATATATGCATAGAACCTCCCAAACCTTGTGAAGTTCCTGTAGCCTTTCCATATAACTCAGCCATTACCCTTCTTGGATCTACACCCATCCCAATGGGTTGCACGTGGTTTCTATAAGCTGTTATCATTTTATCTTTAGTAAGATCCATTGCATGTAGAGCACCAGCTAGGATTGCTTCCTGCCCGTTATACAAGTGTAAAAAACCTCTAACTTTTTGTTGAATGTAAACAGCCGCAAGTTTGTCTTCAAACTTCCTCCAAAAGAGCATGTCCTCATACCATTTTAGGTATGTTTCTTTGGTAATCTTTTCCATTAATACCAGGTTATTTAAAACGAAATACAAAAATAACACATTAACCCGTAAAGGAAAAACGGAAAAGAACCAAAAAATGAAGAGATTTATCTCTATTAAAGAACTGTTTTATCGAACATCAAGGGAAGTAAATTTTCTAACGATTCTGATCGAACAACCTTACCTGTTGATCCCATAAAGTAAATTTCTATAGGCGACCCCTGTTTTACTTCATACTCTGCAATCGCCTGACGACAGGCACCACATGGGGGAACCGGTGTAATTGTATTATTAATCTGTGATGCAGCCGATATAGCCAGTGTTGTTATTTTTGTATCCGGGTATTTTGCACCAACATAATGGATGGCTGTTCTTTCTGCACACAAGCCAGCTGGAAATGACGCATTTTCTTGATTACTACCAGTTATTATCTCACCATTCTCAAGTAAAATTGCGGCACCAACCTGAAATTTCGAATATGGTGCATAGGCTTTTCTTCTGGCCTCTATTGCATTATGCATCAAGTTTTGAATTTCTGAGGATACTTCTTCTAGATTTTCAAAAACATCAAATTTCGCTTCAATTTTAATTGATTTCATACTTAGATAGGCTCACCGATTTTGCTAAAGATAAAAAAACCATGGAGAGTTATTCACCATGGTTTTGACCATTAAAGATTTAATGTTTTTATAATTCTTCATATGTTCCATCGCCGAAATTAAACGACAATGAAAAACGAAGTGTGTTTTCTAAAGGACTCTGTATTTGAGAGGTCGCAAATAAATACGATAAATCTATATTTATTGCAGAATATTTAAATCCAGCACCAAGTGCGAAAAATTTTCGGGCTCCTTTTATATCGCTTTCGTTAAAATAACCGGCCCTAAATGCGAAGGAATCTTGGTAAGTATATTCGGCCCCTAAAGCCCAAGTAAATTCCTTTAATTCTTCACTAAAACCACCTGGAGCATCACCAAAAGATTGGAAAATTCCTCTTAAAAAGTTTACATCTTGCGATTTCCCTTCAAGTATATAGTTTCTATCCTCACTAATCAATTCATCAGTTTCAGGATCATAGGTCCCATTTCCATTGACATCATTAAATTCTCTTCTCAGTGCTAATTTTGGTGGAGTCGGCACCAGAAGTTTAGTAACCTCGGCTGTTACAGCAACTTTATTGTATTCGTCAAAAATAAAATCAAATCCTCCTCCCAATCGTAAATTGGTTGGGATAAAATTCTCCCGTCCTGCATCATCATACTTTATTTTTGGACCTAAATTTTGAAGAGCAAACCCGAAGCGATAACGTCCATTGAAATCATTAAAGGCCGTTTCTTCACTTTGATAATACCCTGCGATATCCACACCAACAGAACTTGCCGCTCCTGCATTGGCATCAACCGCCTGTATCCTTAAATCGGAACGTAAATATCTCAATGCCACCGCCATTGAAAATTGATCGGCAAGCCTCAGGGAATAGGACGCATCTATTGTTAATTCATTTGGTTTTTCAATTAAAGCTTCAGAAAATTCATCTTGTACGATTTCAATTTCACCCAAACTAAAGTATTTGAAACTAGCTCCAAACGCACTTCTGTCATTTACCCTATTAAAATATGTTACATTTCCTAGGAAGATGTCATTCACCAATTTACTCAAGTAAGGTGTATAACTTACTGCCAAACCAGATTTAGCTAGTGAAAATACATATTTAGATGGGTTCCATTGTTGAGAGAAGGCATCGCTTGAAGTTGCAACGCCCATATCTCCCATACCAGCGCCACGCGCATCGGAAGCTATCAATAAAAATGGAACACCAGTAGTTATAACTCTACTGTCTTCGTATGGAATAATCTCTACTTGTTGGCCATTTGCCAAAAAAGATGATAAGGGGATTAACGCAATTAAGCATCGGGTCAGTGATTTTTTTAAAGTCATAAATAGCAATTTAGTTCGCCATGTATCCACAAATATAAGTGATTATTGCAGGATAACTAGTTTTTCGATTTTCTCTACTTGTTTATTTAAAGTCGGTGACTTCACTTTTAATTTATATATATAAACACCTTTACCTATCTTTTGACCAAAATCATCCCGTCCATCCCAGGCGATGTCTTTAGACAGGGAACTGGCTTGTTTTAAACCACCCGAGGTTTGCCCATTGAGGGTCCGAACCAGTTTCCCGGACACTGTAAAGATTTGTATTGAAACGTCTAAAACCCCCGAACTATTGTGATTAAACCAAAATTCAGTATAATCTATAAACGGATTTGGATAGTTTAGAACATTATTTATTACCAATTCTTCATCTTCATCATGTACAATAAATTGAATTTCAGCAGTTGAGGAATTATTGTAAACATCCCAAGCCTTTATTGTCAATGTATGTAAACCAGGCTCCAAATCTCTTAGAGCATACGCCAAAGAACCATTTGTGAAATCATCTACATCAGCTTTATAATATTCGTTAAGGATTATGGGGTTAGTTTCATCCCCATCTATAATAGCAACAATATCATGGCCAATTCCACTTGCTGTATTAATGCCATGTTCATCAAACAACTTTACCAAGAGGGTAGGTGATTCATTTGTAATACCCCCAGAAACGAAATTTTCATCATTCATATACAAACTGATGGTTGGACCAGTATTATCCTCCTCTGCATTATCATTTATACCGCCAACATTAATTTGAAAATTCGCCCCAGATTTATCATTAAGTGGCGCAAGCTGCATGGCATAAAAACTAGCCTTTCCCATTCCAATAGGAATTCCTATATCACGAGGAACGACAAAATCAAAATTGAATTTTCCACTTTCTACCGTCGCATCGCCCTTAAAGATGATTTCTCCCAAAGTTTTAAAATCCAATTTTATTAAATTAGCCTGATTGTCCGTAGTGCCATCATTAGCTAAAGTTGATCTAGAAATTTCCTTATCAAAAATTGTTGCGGTAAGTGTACCGTTAAAATTATCCAACAAATTACCAGAGGGGTCTGTAATTTCACCACTCATCGTAATTTTATCTAAGGCTTTTAAAGTTTCATTACCGATATTGGTATTTCCATTAACAGAGGTTAATCGGATATCGGGTTTGGGAATTGCCAATTTCATGGCAGGATCTCCTATAAAAAACACCAAACGTTTTTGGGAAAGGCCAGCGACACCGGGATCGACCTTTGTTAATCTTAAAGCTTCTGCCATTGTGTACCGCTCGCTTGTTCCAAAGGAAAACAAATAATCTTCCAAAACCTCATTAAGGGAAACACCTACAGTCACAAAAATCTGTCTTGTTGTAGTAATTAATCCAATGGCGCCCCCATTAGAATTCCAATACGTCAACTCACCCGCAGTGGTACGTTGCGGATTGTCGAATCTAGTATATTCACAAGTAACCGTGATAAAGCAGTTAAACTTGCAGATATTTCTAAGTTCCTCTGCATCGAATCGGTCAAATATTCGTTCTTTAGCTAACCCATCCTCCCCACCATGACCGAAATAGTTTACGGCTATTGCTCCAACCTCAATAGCGTCCTTCGTTGCTTCAGTAACTTCCGGATATCTATCACCACTAGATGAAGATTGTTGTTGAAATGCATCCATATGAATTTTTACGACATTCATAAAAGGAAGTTGAGAAGTTAACTCATTAGCTATTTTATCTGTGGTTTCTTGAAGTATTCTCTCCCACTCTTCATCGACATCGTCACTTATTACAACATATTTATTTCGCCAACTACCGTATGCTTCCTTTTCATAATACAATTTCACTTTGTCAACCATTTCACGTGCTTGAGAAATATCGTTTACAAGCATCCGGCCAACTGCAATATCTAATCGATCGGTGCTAGAAAGATTACCTTCATTGGGATCCATCATTCCGTAAAAATCATCCGATACAAATGCACTTGTTAAACTAAAGCTGCTGTATGCATGCCAGGAAGGAACAATGTTCGTATTGTTGGGAACACGATCTTTATAGTCATAAGAGGCATCCCCAAATAAACATATATATTTAAGGCGTTTATCTGGCGAGGACGCATTGAAATAAACATATTTAATAAAATTCCTGATTGCGGCGATATCTTGATTACCCGAACTAAACTCGGAGTAAATGGATTCAAGCGTCACTACTTTAACATTAAGACCATTCTGAACTCTATTGATATCGGCCAATCGCTCCGCCTGAGAACTTAAATTATCTGGAGTAATAATAATGTAATCGACATCTTGAAAGTTACCTTCTGAATTAACAAATATAGTTCCCTTGAGGTCTTGGTTTGCAACTTGAGTCTGCGAATCTCTCAATGGCTCCAGGTATCCAGATGGATCAACCGTAAAATACCTCTTTACGGCTCCACCATAATCATTAAAAATAATGGTGCCTTCCCCATTGCTCTCTATAACTCTATTCACATTGAATCTATCGGTAATATCCCATAACTGAGAAACTGAAGTCGCATTCGATAAATTATATGAAACAATTCCGGGGGTATTTGCTACTTTATCGTTATAAAATTCTAATGGGGTTCCAGAATATATTAATTGGCGCTCAGCCCTGATAGAAATAAAATCAAGAAAAGCAAGAGAAGATGGGTTGCCATTATTTATGTAATTTAAATTAACATTGACATCATCTCCTTGAACAACCTGATTCGCAGCATAAGATGACCCTCCGGCCAACACAGGCTCATTAGCTCTTTGGAAATTCAGATTTGCAATTTGGTTACCATTTAACCGAACCTGCATTGAGGTATTAACATCTGAAACTGCAGCGGCAAGTATCCTGAAACTTATTGGACTTGTGGTAACTCTATTTGGAAAGGAAAAATTGAATTCTTTAGTCGGGGACGCATCAAAGCGATCACCAAACCAACGTCTCCCGATATTGATTAAGTTAAATTCATCGTTTTCGTGAAACCGTGTTTCATGGAAAGTTGTAAATATTTCCGTTGGAGTTCCCTCTGGAAGCTCCCTATTTTGAATACGTTTCCCCGCCTTATTTCCCACATATATATAATAGTATGTTTTATCCGTATATAAATTTTGAAAGGTGATACTTTCCTCATTATATATATTTGGACCTTGCCCATAAAATAATATGTGGTCATTTGAATCTAGCCTGCCATCCTCCTCTCCAACAAATTGTATGCTATTTTCGATAAGGTCGTTCGGATAAAATGCGTCATTCGCCAGAGGCAGCATAGCACCACCATAACCATATATACCTATATTCCTAGGGTCTACGTTATTCACATCCACACCTAGCTGGCCCAAGAAGGATCTGGTAATTCTAAAGACTCCACTCTCTTCAATATAAAATTTAAACCATTGTCCAGTTGCCAAAGCGGAACTAATTAGTGCATTGGATCCTCTCATTCTAGTGACCGAGTTGGTGCTTGACCTATAAGTAATGGTTACAGAGGTTATTTTTTGAAAGATTCCATTATCCTTTATAATAGGAGATAGTTTTATTGAAACAGACTTTTTTCCTCTTGCATTAGAATTTCCAAATGAGTACGAAAGCTTATCTGGAATTAAATATTCAGGCAGATCCTTTAATTCATTCCTAGAAATTGGCTGATATCTTATGTTTATCAATTCCACAGAATTAACATCAACCTCATTTGAGACAACCCATTCCTCCACATACCATAATCCCGTTTCGGCATCAAAATCTAATTTAGTTTTGTCGAAACCTGGGATCTTTTTTGAAGAATTTCCGAAAATTAAGGTGGTTTCTGCCTCCCAATCGATCGAAATCTGGCGGGTTTGACTCTGAATTTGGTTAAAAATTAGGCTAGTTAGAAAGAAAAAAAGGAATTTTTTCATAGTATTTTAACGTCCTCGAAAAGGGCTTATTATCGGGCAGTTAATTTTTTGTCAAATGTACAACAATAATTGATTTTTCTAGGCGTTATATAAGTGCGTCATACGTCGATAAAAGGTGCAAAAATCCGATATTGTGTATAAAAAATAGGATGAAATGCACTTTTTTTTGCTCTTTTTCTTAAAAAAATGTTGTTGCTATCGTGATATTTGCTATATTGCGTCACTAAATTTAATTAGCTTACTTAAAAGTATGGACATGAAAAACTTAATTAACCCCAGGATATTGATAGCCCTAACACTATCCTTGGCGCTTCTTGGTTGCAAGAATTCGTCTTCGTCCAAGAATAATTCCCGAGCTACCGGCTGGAAGATTAATTCCAAAGATGGTGGATTTCAGTATAACACTGATTTCAAAGAACAAGAAACATCCCCGGGATTGGTATTTATCGAAGGTGGTACGTTCACCATGGGTAAAGTTCAAGATGACCCGATGCATGATTGGAACAACAATCCTAATCAACAGCACGTTCAGTCCTATTATATGGACGAAACTGAGGTTACCAATTTAATGTATTTGGAATATTTAGATTGGATTAAACGTGTTTATCCACCAGACGATCCAAACTTCAAATTAATTTATGAAGGTGCATTACCAGACACATTGGTATGGAGAAATCGTTTGGGTTACAGTGAAATGATGACCGAAAATTATCTTCGCCACCCTGGTTATGCAGAATATCCTGTAGTTGGTGTAAGTTGGATTCAGGCTGTGGAATTTGCAAATTGGAGAACAGATCGTGTAAATGAAATTTACATTCAAGAAGCGGGTTATGCTAAAAGAGGTGCACATCTAGAAGATGCAACTGCTGATAGCAACTTTAACACTGACACCTACATTAATGCTCCTAGCTTAACTTATGGAGGCAATGAAGAGGTTTTGCAAGGTGGAAAACGTAAAGTTCAAACAGATGCTGAAGGAAACGAAATAAATATTTATGCCAGAAGAGAATCTGGTATAATCGCCCCAAAATATAGACTCCCCACTGAAGCTGAATGGGAATATGCCGCACTCGGCATGAGCGACTTAAGAAGCTATAATGTGTATAGAGGTCGTAAGAAATACCCATGGGACGGTATGTATACAAGATCTGGCGATCGAAGAAATCGTGGAGATCAAATGGCAAACTTTAAGCAAGGTAAAGGTGACTACGGTGGAATTGCTGGTTGGTCTGATGATGGTGCTGATATTACTGCTGAAGTTAAGTCTTATGCGCCAAACGATTATGGATTATATGACATGGCAGGTAATGTTGCCGAATGGGTAGCTGATGTTTACCGTCCGATTGTAGACGATGAATTCAATGATTTCAATTATTATCGCGGAAATGTTTATACCAAAAACGCAATTAGCGAGGATGGTACCGTTAAAGTTGTAACACCAGACGAAATTGTATATGATACTTTAAGCAATGGTAAGATTATCGCTAGAAATCTTCCTGGTGAAATACTACAAGTTCCTGTGGATGATAATGAGACTTATTTAAGAACTCAATTCAACCAAAGTGACAACAGAAATTTCCGTGATGGTGACAAGAACTCATCAAGATATTATAATGAATCATTTGGTGATGATTTAGATGCAGATGTCCAAGATGCAAGTTTGGATACCAAACAGATGTATAACTCTCCTCGTCATAAAATTGAACGCGATTCTCTTGGTAATATGATTAAGGAATACGATCAATCTAACGAGCGTACCTCATTAATTGATGACAATGTAAGAGTTTATAAAGGCGGTAGCTGGAAAGACCGTGACTACTGGTTAGATCCTGCTCAACGCCGGTATTTCCCTCAAGATATGGCAACTGACTATATTGGTTTCAGATGCGCAATGTCTAGAGTTGGTTCTAAAACCAAAGGGAAAAACAAAACGAGAAACTAATTTTAAGTAGCAATTAATAGAAAAGTCCTGTCGAAATCGACAGGACTTTTTTAATATATTTAACCATGCAAATAGCAGAACTTCACTCTAAATTTATTTCAAGCAAGGGTGTTTCAACTGATACTCGAAAAATTGAACCAGGGCAAATGTTTTTCGCTTTAAAAGGCGATAATTTCGATGGTAATACTTACGCCGAATTTGCATTAGAAAAAGGTGCTGAATATTGCATATTGGACAACCCGGAATATATATTAAACGAAAAATGTATCCTTGTTAAAGATGTCTTAGAAACCCTTCAAAATTTAGCCCACTTCCACAGAATAAGGCAAAGCTGTGATGTTTTAGCTCTAACTGGGAGTAATGGGAAAACTACCACGAAGGAATTAATAAATGCCGTGTTGTCTACCAAATTTCAAACGGTTGCAACCACAGGCAATTTAAATAATCATATAGGTGTTCCGCTTACCCTGTTAAATATAGCTGAAGAAACCGAAATAGCAATTATTGAGATGGGTGCTAATCACATTGGAGAAATTGCTCTTCTATGCAAAATTGCAGCTCCTGATTTTGGATTGATAACAAATTTTGGAAAAGCCCATTTGGAAGGTTTTGGGAGTGTGGAAGGTGTAATTAAAGGTAAGTCCGAGCTATACGACTATTTGAAAAAAGAACAGGGGACAATTTTTTATAATTCAGATGACCCAATCCAAAGAAAACAGATTGGAGACTTCCAAAATATTGTCGAATACAGTTCAAATACTATAGATTACTCAAAAATATCCCTTAAAAAAACCCAACCAACTATCGAATTTAAAATAGAGGACCAAAGCTTTTCCTCCAATCTTTCAGGAGACTATAATTTTAAAAACATACTGGCCTCCCTAGCGATAGGTGATAAATTTGGAATAACTAAGGCTAACATGGCTAAGGCAATTAGCGAGTATACTCCCAATAATAATCGCTCCCAATGGGTAGAAAAAGGTGGTAACCAATACTATATGGATGCCTATAATGCAAATCCTAGCAGTATGGCAGCCTCAATCTCAAATTTTTCCAATCTTGATTTTCCTAAAAAGATTGTAATTCTGGGGGACATGTTTGAACTTGGAACTGAAGCTGAAATAGAACACCAAACCATCACAGAATTGGCAGAATCTTTCGATTTTGAAAAAGTGTTTCTTGTAGGGTACAATTTTGCCAAATGCGAAACCAAGAACAAAAACACCTTTCAATTTAAAACCTTTGACGAACTTAAGGATGCCTTTAACAATTTTAATCCAAAGGAATTCAACATTTTTATTAAAGGTTCTAGAGGTATGGCATTGGAACGTCTGCTAAACTAATTTTAAACAATAATCCCAATTCGCGTTCACAAATTGGGATTATGATTAAAGTGAAGTGTACTGGATTCGAACCAGTGACCCCTACCCTGTCAAGGTAGTGCTCTGAACCAACTGAGCTAACACTCCTTTAAGGCGAGCAAATATATTATAATTTTTTATAACACTTTGCACAGAATGCATCTTTCATGATAGTACAATTACAGCTAAACCAGTTGATGCCTATTGTAATTGTCTAGGTAAAATATATTTAAACATTTTCTTTAGCATTCAAAAATTTAATAATTTCACAAACTCCATAAGTCTTAATTTGAAAATGGAAACACGAGGAAATATGAAGAAGTTAAACTATAGACCAAAAAATGAAGGAAGTGGCACCATTTTTAAAAATCCGATTTTGGAATTTTTAACAAAGACTCATATATCCGTTCCACTTTCATTATACACACTCATTTCCGGATGCCTTATTTATTACGGCATTATTGAAAAAGGATTTGAAACAATAGAAATGGTCTTTTTGTTTTTTGCCGGCATGTTTGTTTTTACATTTTTTGAATATATGATTCATCGGTTTGCCTTTCATTTTGGGTCTCACGAACATGATCACGATAAAAACCATATTAGTTACAAATTGCACGGAGTTCATCATGAATATCCCAGGGACAAAATGAGATTGGCGATGCCTCCAATAATGGCCTTGGCATTAGCAACTTTCTTTTTTATTGTATATCGAACTTTGATGGGTGATTATGTCTTTGGATTCTTAGCAGGATTTTTAATGGGCTACACCCTTTATCTAAGTATACATTATTCTATCCATGTATTCCAAGTACCAAATAATTTTCTGAAAATTTTATGGAGACACCACGCTATCCATCATTATAGACAACCAAACAGGGCATATGGCGTTTCTTCACCTCTATGGGATCATATTTTTGGAACAATGCCAGAAACTAAATCCAAGCCTGTTTCCGAGGGTAAATTTATCGACCCCTCTTAAGTCCCAAATAATAAAGTTTAATTAAGGATAAGCAGAGAGTTTTTTCAATAAAATTCAAATCACTTATTATTTTGATTAGAATTATTTTGCCTCCTCTTATCTCTTAAGGCCCAATATATTCCTTTTACATCAGACGCCCAGTTGTCGTACATATAAATTAAAGTGATTTCTTCAAAAGTTTCTACCAAACTGAATACTATAACCGCATAAAACAAGGCATATGAGGGCGAAAAAAACAGTGAGGATATTACAAAAATTCCTTGCAGGATAGCTGATAGTTTCGCCAAATAAGTATGAAAGGACGTTGCCCTACCATATTTTAGATAGGCATAGACCATCTGAATAAAATAAGGCATAAATACAATTAGGATTAATACAAGATTTGCCTTAACAAATTCGGCTTCAAATCTATAAATACCAATGATACCCACCACCAAAGTAATTTGATCTCCAACCGAGTCTAATTGCGATCCTCTAGGGCTTATTAAATTTAATTTTCTAGCTAAATAACCATCAATCATGTCCGTGCAAAAACTAATAAGCAGGAACCAAGTGAAATAAAGTCTTAAATCAAACCAAATAAAAATAACTAACAAAGGGGATACGACTATCCTGTAAAATGAAAACCAATCGGCAATATTGAATTTTTTGAAAATATTCATATTTATTAGCCATAGTCCTACATTGAAAAAATGCATCTGTTTAAACAATTAAACTTAGGATAAGTTTAAACGCTAAAAAATGATAAAAATCATGGAAGCTAATCTAGTAGCTCTGTTTAATTATTCTAATTGAGCATTAATATTTGTAAAAAAAAACCTTGAACATCAAATAGACATTCAAGGTTATTGTTTGGAAATTACTAAAACTTAATCGGAAGTAGTTTTAAAGGTATAGGTAGGACTAACCGAAATATTTATCCCATCACTTGTTTCAACATGCCAATAATAGATAGTATTTGGCTCAACATCGATATCTAAACTAGTTTCTGAAATCCCCTGCCATTCCTCTGGCACCTCTTGATTTCCATCTACCGAATCGGCAAAAACCGTATAAGTGACTTCATCACCGTCGGCGTCCGAACTAATCCATTCTAAAGTAACTTTTCCATCACTTGGTGTTACATCGCTTCCTTGAGATGGACTCAATAAGGATGCAGGAAATGGAACAAAATTAGATTCACCATCGCCAGCCAGATAAAACTTCCAAGTATCAGATTCGGTAATCTCTTGTCCAGAATTTCTAGCTGTTACTGTCCAAGAATATGGATAACCTCTTAACAATTCTACCTGCAGACTATTTGTTGGAGACCCAATATTAAGAATAACATTTCCAGTAATTAGGTTGGTTATCTCGAAATTATATTTTTCTGTGTCACTGGATGCATCCCAATTAAATGTCACTATAGCAGTATCATCAAAGACTTCTCCTACCTCACATTCCTCATTATTTGAAGGTATCAATAAATTTGGTTTACCAGGCTTGTCTGTATATCTGACTTTATTTGGTGTATCATCATCAGAACAAGAAACTATTAAAACACTGAATATAAAAACCAAAAAGGGTTTTAAACTAAATATTGATTTTATGGTTTTCATAATAAATTACTTTTTAATGATTTTAATTGATTCGCGAACCGTTTCAGAATTAATTGATAAGAAATAAATTCCATTATTCATATTTGAAATATCAAGATCAACTGTTCTATTTGAAGAAACATTCTGGGTGCTCGACATAAGCTGATTCCCTAATACATCAACTATGGAAAGTTGAAGTTGATTATCGGTGCCGTTTACATATAATTTTATCTTTCCAGTAGTTGGGTTAGGAAACACCGCCAACTCATTAGATATAAATACATGTTGACTGAATTCACCCTGACATACTAAATCTGTTGATACAGTAATTGTATTCTGCCCAGCATGTAAGTCAAGAATTAATTGAGATTGACTCGTCGTCGTAATTATGCCATTGTGATTTATTTCATAGTTTTCTGAACCGGATAATGAAAGTACAATTTGATTATTGGAATAATTCACCACCGAATAAACATCTAAGGGTTCAGGCCCCTGTACTGTTACATAATAGCACTGCACAAAATTGTCTATTCCTTCAATTGTTATACAAACTTTATAGGTACCACCTCCTAACTGATCGAATAAAGTTTCAAAATCATTATCGCTAGATAAGTTTTGAGATTGAGAATAGCTGTCTCCTTCAACTGAAACAACAAAAGTGTAATCAGTATTGCTAGAACTTACGCTTATTGAGCCGTCATTTTCGCTATTACAGCTTACTGAGTTAGAAATAACAGTAAATGTATCCGAAGGAAGTTCAAATGTTTCACAACCAAACACATCGATAACAGATCCTTCAGGAGATTCAGGACAATGATCTTCACTATCCAAGATTCCATCTCCATCACTATCTTCACAAACATCACCAATTCCATCATTGTCGAAATCAGCTTGATCTGGGTTATAGGTGTCAACACAATTATCTTCAGAATCAACAACACCATCAAAATCTGAATCTTGTTCCGATTCCAAAAGTGGAATTGGATCCCAACCATCATTACCCTTAGTGAAATTAAATGTTGTAATTTCTGTTCCATCGGTTAATACTGGTTCTGTTAGCACTGTGGACCACCCTGCGCGAGAACCAGAATTATCTTCACTCGAAGCCTCAATTGTACCATATTCGTACATTAAACTTGATTCACCTCCTAGAGTATTTTGCCAACCAATTGGGTAAATCAATGATTTTCCTATATGGTTAGGGTTCTGGGATACATCTATATTAGTTTTATAAAATACGGCCTCACTAGTGGTAGCAGCCCATGGACGTCCATAATATCCTGGTTTGCCCCAATTAGTTGATGCAGTCTCAACGCCAGGAACCGTAGATTTCACGTTACATTCATACATCAAAAATCCTCTTGTGCCACTACTTTGTTGTGCAGCCGTGATATAAGCTGTATCACTATCCCAATCACTTGTATTTAATACAAGATCTGTTTTGTAGAATACGGCTGTCATGGCTCCGAAAATATAATCTACAGCACCCATTACTGCACCTTTATAGACAACAACTCTTGATCCACTTCCTCCGTAGAATGAATCTTGTCTTCCAACAACACGGCAGTTATTCAAAATAACCTTATCAACATTATTGGTAATACTAATCGCTGCTGCTCGTTCTACGTACCCCAAGCCCCTATCTTGCACAGAAGTGTCTCCGTAAGTCGTCGGCCTTGAACCTCCTTGGGGCGCACCGTTATTGGTTTCGACAATGTCCTCAGATTCTTTCTTGGAAATGTATTGATTAAATGAGTTTTCAAAAATTAAATGTTCAGCTTCAAAACCATCTGCCGACACAACAACCGTAGCATTCCAATAAGAACCATTTGTTGTACCCGCACCCTTATTTTCATAACTCAAATAACCATTTTCCTTATTGGTTGCTAGAATATCTGCATGCCATTTTTGATCTGACCCCATACTATAATAATTATATCCATGACCATAATATGAAGTTATTCTTACAGCACCCTCTACAATATCAACCCCCTTATTTATTAGGTCTATTTTCGGGAAACTTGCAGCATTTTTCAATGTTACATTAGGACTAGTAATCACCAACATTTCTTCATAATCACCAGGATCGATTAGAACAGTTACTCTTTCGTTATTTGGGCGATTCATATTTTTAATGGCTGTTAAAGCCCCATTGACAGTAGGATAATCTTTATCCACACCAACAGTAATAACTTCCTTAAATTCAACGACCTGAACTATTTCAATATTTGTTATATAGGAAGTGCCTGAACCACCAAAAGTAATGGTAGCGGTTCCAGACGTATCTCCTGTATATGCATATTCTGTGCTTTCAAAGGTAGAAGTGCTTCCACTACTAGTTTGTATGGTATCTCCTCCTTCTATAGAAAAATTAGCCGAATAATAATAGGTAATGATCATTTTCTCGCCTGGATTCATTGGCACCACTACTGTTTGTCCAGGAGATGCCGCAAGATGTCCCTTGGCAATTTCATTCTTTGCCCCATCTAAGCCTAATCCTTTATAGTATTGATCTGAACTTAATATCACCTTATCATCAAAACTCCAATTTGTAACTGGAGAAAACTCTAAGGTTTTTGAAGTGTCCATATCTTGCACAGTTAAATTAGATGTTAACGCCAATTCTATTGGATATTTATCTAATCCACCATGTTCAATCTTATAAGTACCATTTCTTAAGGCAACGGTCGTTACATCAGTGAAATTATACATATATCCTTCTTCATTTAGATTTATAAATGTTAATTCCAAATCTGCCCGTTGAGCTGCATCTAAACCTGGAGTATTGATTGCAACACTAAAAACAGGTTTAGGAGTAAAATCAATATCAGCCGCTTGGTCACCTTCAGCTATGGTTATAGTATTATTAATAATTTCATAGTCATTTACTCCTTCAGCAGTAATCGTATATTCAACATTAGGTTGCAACTGTACTTCATATGTTGAATTACCTGCATCAATCATAGGTTGTGGCACATAAACTGTATTTGCTTCAGGATCTGCAGTATATTTAAGGTTTAGATTTTCTATATCCGATCCGAGTCCATTAATATTTCCTGAAACTTTGTATAGTTCTACCTGAATAATTGTGATATCAAAAACAGATGTAGCTTCCTCAACAAGAATTGTACTAGCGCTACTAATGATATAACCATTAGCATTTTCTAAACTTAAGGTATAAGTGTAATCCTGGGGTAGATCAATACTATATGAACCATTAGAAACAGTTGTATTCCAAGATTTTCCAGCCTCATTGGTAAAAACTATTTCATATTCATTTGGAATGTCTGCAGCCTGACTTACATCTACATTTCCTGTTAATGTTTTGTAAATTGCATCCTTTCTTTCTACCCTAAAGTAACTTGGTTTGTCAACTGTATCATAAATTCTATAAGTACCCGAATTTTTAGCAACAAACTTTACCATGGTTATAGCATTACTTGTAGAAACTTTAACAACATCATCTTGTAATTCAGGGTTTGGTACATAGGTGAAATGAATATTTCCATTGGCATTTTGTGCCAACATAGCAAGGGTGACCTCATCATCCTCACTTAAGGTAAGACTCAGATACCTTCCACTAGACCCCGTACCATTTACATAAATTCTACCACTATATTCAGAAACCCCACTTAAGTTTTCATCGTATCTAGTTAAATTGGTATTGCTAGTCCTTAAGCGGTCATTACTACCACCATTCCAACCTAATGCCCCTTCTGTCCATGACGGCAATACATTTCCTGAACTTCCGGGAGTTATTGAAGCATCATACCAAGAATTAATTTTAGTTTCATCTAACCTGTTATTGTATAATTCTGCATCTAGCTGTTCCCCTCCAAAATCCCAAACATCTATTTTTCCATTAGAAGGTTCGACAGCTGCTTCATTTTCAATAGACATTCCATGTAGGTATATCTCAGCAGTTGGAAATTGACTGCTCACTAAAGTAGCAGTGATTTTACCAGCAGGTCCGGTATAGCTAAAATTACTTGGGAAGCCATCAGAGATTCCAATATTCTGTGCAGGAATACTTCCTAGATTATTTCCTTCGGAATCAGTAAATACAAAAACTGCATCTACAGCCACACCATAAATATCAACAATAAAGGTTACTATAGCATTACCTGCAACTATTATATCGAATGAGTTACCTGGAAAAAAGACCCCTCCATGTGAAGAATCATGATAGCCAAATTGTCCAGATGTTTCAGTTGTATTACTGTTTATGGTAACAATACCATCTCCAGTTTTATAAGTCTCATATCTTAGAGAGGTATAACTGGTTTGCGGCAATTCAGATCCATCTGCGAAATTATAAGTATAAGTTTCACCAGGGTTAGCTGTAACTTCGGCATTACTGTCTGAAATTGTAATGATAAATGAACTTGGATCCGACGAAGAATCGGAAAAGTTTATGGTCAATTCATTACCTTCAATTGAAACGGATTCTATATCCCCTGAAAAAGTCGGGGTAAAGGAAGCCAATTCGTTCCCCGCCAAATCTATCTCAATTGAAGCTGAATCTGATGTGCTACTAAATACTGTGCCCTCACTTACAGAAACAGTAGCATTATCGCTTGCAGTTGCACCTGATGTTATTTCAATATCTATTCCGTTAATTGAGACAACACCAGATTTTTGGATCCAAGGAGTTAAAACTACATTATAAGATATCGGTAAAACTTCAATATAAGGAAGATAACTTGTACTACCTGTATGGGTTAATGTGATAGTACCTTCGGTACCCAGGTAAACAAAATCAACAAAAGGCCCTCCATCGGTTCCTTGAGGAAAAGTTATTGATCCTGCATTTGATTGGGATGGAATATCAAACGCACCGGTTGAACTAGAAACATTTAAAGTACCGCCAGAGTATTGGTCAGCCGCAACTCTAATTTTACTATTTCCAGCCACTTTTAACGTGATAACGTTTCCATCTTTCAAGGTTATTCCATGTTGGGTTCCATGATAACCATACGCATTGGACGGACCTGATTCTATTTTAAATAAGCCCTTTTCAATGATTGTGTTTCCTACATCTGTTGAAGCAACCAATGTTTCATCCCTAAAATCAAAAAAGTAAGCTGATCTTTTTTCTGGGGTTGTATAGGCTGCACCTAATTGAGCCGGTATAACATCTAATTTTGGTAAATAAATATCGCTACCGCTTCCATTTTCTTGTATAGCTTTAAAAACGAGAGATTTATCCCCTTTAGATTTGGAAGGGTCTGAATAAACCAGTTCATAAGTATCCACCAAGTCTGTTGTTACCTTTGTGTTTACTATGCCCAAATCTCCAACAGAAATTTCGGTTCCCTCCATACTCAGGGAAGAATGCTTTGATCCTAGAAAACTTATAGAATTAGTCCCAGTAACCTGTAAATCGATTTGAGCATCTGCTTTCATATTTAAACCATAGGTAGAACCATGCAAACCATAGGTACCTCCAAGTTTTAACAAACCGTCCGCACTTTGTCCATTAGAAATAATAGTTCCATCCCTAAAGTCATAGGTTGTTATTCCATGCAAATAGCTATTATCGTATAAGGCTATTGTATATAGTTTAGGTTCTGTACCACTGTCGGCATAGGTTACTTTTAATTCACCCGAAACAATATCAACTGAAGCAATATTTCCAGAAATATTTGGAGTAAAAGAAGAAGGATCCATCCCTCCCAAATCAATAGCTACCCAACCAGCGTCTTTTCCAGCTGATAAAATAACACCATTAGAGACACTTATTGTTGCGTTCTCAGCTGAAGTAGCTCCCGAAGTAAGAGTGATATCTACTCCGTTTATAGAAATTGTTCCAGATTTTTGGACATAGTCACTTAAAGAAACCTCATACGTAACAGGAGCTATTTCTAAATAAGGCAAATAGGATGTTCCACCATTTCCAGTTAAGGTTATGGTTCCTGCCGACCCAACATAAAGAAAATCTTTCCAAGGCCCGCCATCAGCTCCTTGAGGATAAGTTATGGACGTTTGATTTGATTGTTCAGAGATATCAAATTGGCCCGTTTCGCTTGTGGCAGAAATCGTGCCACCTGAGTATTGATCACCTGCAATTCTTATTCTACTATCACCTGCAACCTGTAACGTAATAGTATTACCAGCTTTAAAAGTTATTCCATGTTGAGTTCCATGATAACTCAATCCGTTACAACATCCCGCATCAATTGTTATTATTCCAGATTCTATATGATTCGGTGGACCAGAGGGAACAATACTTTCATCTCTAAAATCGAAGAAATAAACAATATTTTTTTCAGCGGCGGCAAAATCCTTTCCTGCCTGTGCCGGAATTACTTCAATTGTTGGAAGGTAAAGGTCATTACCCGTTGCGGCTACAGTCGTAAAAGTTAGAGTTGTCGCCGGTCCTGAATACACAAAATCGAAGGTGTCTGATAAATCATTCACGACTTTCCCAGTTTGGGTTCCTAAATCACTATCGTCTAGAGCCGTACCCTTTACATCTAAGCTCGAGTATTCAGATCCGAGAAATCGAATTGTGGAACTACCTTCTACTTGTATACTAATAGTTGCATCAACTTTTAAATTTAATCCGTAGGTGTTACCATGCTGAGAGTATGTTCCTCCTAGAACAAGTTTCCCATCAGCACTACCTCCATTTCCGGCAATAACACCATTATCCCGAAAATCATAAAGAATAGAATTTGTTATTTCACCGGTTGAACTATCACAACTTGAAGTAATATCACCTGAGATATTTACTTGCAAGGTGGCACCAGCACCGCAACTTGAATCAGTTATATTGGAGGCAACATCTTCAACAGGAATAACTGTATAATTATAGGTAGGTTTTGTAACGGAATTTACATTTGCAACTCCATTCAAACAATTTTCAAACTGGAGTGAAACTGTTCCACCATCGGTGGTAGCCCTACTATAAACAGTGGTTACATTAGCAAAATTACTATTCTCTACGTAACAGGTGAGGTTATTTGTTCCACCACCTAGTCCTAATGCAGTTGAACCTGAAACAGTGGTATCGTAATAGCAATTCAATATATGTAATTCAGCATTTCTTGCCCGAGGCATTCTGCTTCTTACGCCATCCGCCCAATAGCAGTTTTGAAAGGTAACACTATAATGTCCATCGGCAGGTGCATCAGTGCTACTCGAACCTACCAAATTAGAAAATCTGTGGTCATCAGATCCGCCTGGACCATTTGGAATGGGATCCTTTAGATAAGTGAATTTACACCATGAAACTGTAACGTTATCCGAGGAGTTTTTTATATCAAAATTCCCATCGATACCATCCCGAAATTCACAATGATCAACCCATAGATTGATACAACCCTCAGAAGTTAAGTTGTCTCGACCATCAGTATCATAGGCCCCAGGACCTTCAAAAATTAGGTTTCTGATAATTACGTTAGAAGAGCCAGCCTTTAAATTTAAAATCCCAGATTCAGATTGGGTCTGTTTGGTATTAACCAATTTTGCTCCTGGCAACCCAATAATAGATTTATTTGTAACAACCTCACTTATTTGCAATTCAGTTGCAGAAAAATCAATAGTTCCAGATACCAATATAACCTGAGGAGTGGACAACCTGAGGTTAGCCTTCAAATCGGCGTAGGTAGAAACAACGATTGGTGTAGCGCTTCCGCCACCAGTTGTACCTTCCCCATAACCCTCAGGGGCAGATTGGTAAAAAGTTTGCGCTGTTACTGGTAACAGTACGCATAGAAAGAGTAGAAAAAGTAAAATTTTTTTCATGAGACCTATGTTAGTTAATTACTTTGAATGATATGTTTATAGCCAAAGCAGCCATAACAAAATTCTTGACACGAATTAATGTAATCGATTGCATAATGTAATCGATTACACGAATATAACAGAAATTCAAATACAAATTTTGATAAAATTTAAGAATGTTAAAAAATTAACATTTAATGTATGATTTCACAATATTGATTAACAATGAAAATTTAATTGTAAGCAGCAGAATAATAAACAATTAAACCAAAACGGATAAAATTAAAAAATCCTAATTCTCACTTAAGAATTAGGATTCAATTTGGTGGGCGATGAGGGATTCGAACCCCCGACCCCCTCGGTGTAAACGAGGTGCTCTGAACCAACTGAGCTAATCGCCCCTTGTAATCGGACTGCAAAGATAAACCAGTTTTTGAATTTGAAAAATATTTTTTTGAAAAAATCACACAACTTCTGCCACAACAAATGTGCTTCCGCCTACAAAGATAAAATCACTACCTGCAGAGTCCAGTTTTGCTTGATATAGAGCCTTTTTCACCGATTCAAATGATAAACAGTTAAAACCATGTTCATGAAATAATTGGGTTAATTCATCAACATCCAAAGCCCTGGGTATTTGGGGTTGGCTCAAATAGTAAATAGCCTCTTTAGGCAACAGGCCAATTACCCTTTCCAGATTTTTATCTGCAACAAATCCCAAGACCATTCTCAATTGCCTATAATTTTGTTCCTTAATCTGAGAAACTACATAGTTTAGACCTTCAAAATTGTGGGCTGTATCGCAAACAACTAAAGGTTCTTCTCCTAATATTTGCCATCTTCCGAGAAGCCCGGTATTTTTAACCACATTATTCAATCCAGACCTAATTGATTCCTTACTTAAATTATATCCTTTAGATTTTAAAACATTTAAAGCAACAGTGGCCGTAGTTACATTTTTAAGTTGATAACTACCCTTAAGATCAGTATTGTAGACATGATCCATTAAAAGTTGATCTGCATAATAAAGTTCAGAACCCTCAACCCTAGCTTTTGAATTAAAAATGGGGGTAGTCTCACTCTGGGTTTCCCCGATAACGACGGGTACTCCTTTTTTAATAATGCCAGCTTTTTCAACTGCAATTTTCTCTATGGTGTCTCCTAACAAAACAGTATGATCTAACCCTATATTAGTGATTACAGATAATTCTGGCATTATTACATTAGTTGAATCTAACCTTCCTCCTAACCCAGTTTCAATAACGGCAATATCTACCTTGTTATCTGAAAAATATTTAAATGCGAGACCTACTGTCATTTCAAAAAATGACAATTGATTAAATTCAAAAAAGTTTCGGTTATTTTCGACAAAATCAACGACATAATCCTCTTCAATTAAATGACCATTGATTTTTATTCGCTCTCTAAAATCCTTTAAATGTGGAGATGTATATAGACCAGTTTTATAACCCGCTACCTGAAATACCGAAGCCAACATATGGCTAACCGAGCCTTTTCCATTTGTCCCAGCAACATGCACACTTTTAAAATACCTTTCAGGATTCCCAAGATGGGAACACAGATTTGTAGTATTGGTGAGATCAGCCTTATATGCCATTGCGCCCTGACGCTGATACATTGGAAGTTGTTGAAACATCCAATTTACCGTTTGCTGATAGGTCATTATTCTATTGGGAAATACTGAAGTTTATACTAACAAAACCTATTTGCCTAGCAGGTGCATTATTATCTGCTGGCCATTTATGTGAAAGTGCTATTTTCCTGGCAGGTTCTAGTAAACAAGGGGCTGTATTAGTGGTCCCCCTTACGCCTGGCTCAGCTGCAACAACCCTGCCACTCCTATCAACTTCAATCTTAACAACCACCAAGCCGTATTCATTACAATCTTGTTTGAAGATTGAATGAGTCGGTCGACCCCGTCCATTTAATCCATAACCTACACCACCCTTACCTGGTCCAGACCCACCAAAATAACTCGGAGCATAAGGATCTCCATCTAATTGACCCTTATCTCCAGCTTTATTATCTGGACCTTCTCCGCCACTTGCAGTACCGGAGGAATTACTTACCCCACCTATTAAATCATCCAATCTCTTTTTCTTTGCCTCCTCTTCTCTTCGTTTTCTCTCCTCAGCTTCTCTCTTTTCTCTTTCAATTCTTTCTGCCTCTGCTTTTGCTCTAGCTTCTTCTCGCGCTTTAGCCTCAGCAGCAGCTTTTTGCTTCTTTATTGCAATAGCCTCCTCATTATCTTCAGTAAGGACGTTCTCTTTTTTAGGTTCGGCTGCAGCCGGTTGAGCCTTAACAGGTTCTGGATCGACCTTCTTAATCTCTTCTACTGGTTTTGAAGGCGCGGGCTTTAATGGCGCTTTCGGTTGAACATTACCGCTGCCAAAATCTGTTGAACCAAAATTAACGGCAACACCATACTCTTCTGGTGGATCTAAATAAGGTGGACCCACGACGAAAAGTAATAATAGCAAGATCACGACTATTAAAGCAGTAATCTTTGCTGAGTTCCGTTCATGTTTGGTTTCTAAATATTTCATCTTTCTTAATTGGCCGGACGTACCGCCAATATCACTTTAAATTTATTTCTGTTGGCGATGTCCATGACTTTAACGACATTTTCAACTGGTACGCTTTCTTCAGCTCTCAACACTATTGTTGGCTTATCTGTAGTGCCCAAGGCTGTAATCAGTTCATTTTCCAACATGGAAACACCTACCATTTTTTGATCGATATAGTACCTCAAATCCTTAGTGATACTAACAGAAACAGACTTTTTATTTTCAGTTTTTCCACTCGCCTTTGGCAATAAAATATCTATGGCATTGGTTGTTACCAAGGTAGAAGCAAGCATAAAAAATATAAGCAGCAAGAACACAATGTCAGTCATTGAGGACATGTTAAATTCCGGTGTTACTTTATTTCTTCCTCTTATATTCATTACAAGGGCTCATTTAAGTGATCCAAGAACTCCAATGAATTTGCTTCCATTTGATAAACGACCTTATTAGTCCTTACAACCAAATGGTTATATGCTATGTAGGCAACTATACCCACAATTAAACCACCTACAGTGGTCGTCATGGCGGTATATAATCCATCTGCCAATAATTTTATATCAATTTGTCCGCCTGAATTAGCAATTTCAAATATGGAAAGAATCATACCAATTACTGTACCAAGAAATCCAATCATCGGGGCGGCTCCAGAAATTGTTGCAAGAATACTTACATTTTTCTCCAAGTTATATATCTCCAATCGACCGGCATTTTCTATAGTAGTATTAATATCGGCCAAAGGTTTACCGATTCGGGTAATTCCTTTATTTATTAATCTTGAAACTGGTGAATTTACTTGGGCACATAAAATTTGGGCCGAATCCACCTTGCCATGGGTAACATGGTCTTTAATCTGATTCATAAAGTTTGAATCTACCTTTGATGCAGCCTTTATAGCGAACAAACGTTCAAAATAAATATAAATGGCAACAACCAAAAGCACAAAAAGAATTCCGATAATGACCATACCTGCGGTACCGCCACTACCAATTAATTCGATGATAGATAGGGTCTTCTGAACTGATTCTTCGTCAGTTAAAACTTCTGCACCTTCTTGCACTCCATCTTGCAATAACAATGAAATCATATAAAAGTTTTTTATTAGCTAGTTAAATAACGTAAGTTATATCGGTTAAGTATATTTAAAATAATGTTCTGGTAAACATAAACATGAATGCACCCGCAAGGAATCCAACTAAAGCCAACCAAGAGATTTTCTTGAGGTACCAGAAGAAGTTGATTTTTTCCATTCCCATAGCCACAACACCTGCCGCTGAGCCAATGATTAACATACTTCCTCCAGTTCCTGCTGAGTAGGCTATAAAATGCCATAATTCATCATCCATTGGTTGATGGAACATGCCCAAACTAGCAGCTACCAAGGGCACATTATCAATTACGGCTGAGGCTACACCCAATAGAAGAACGACAATATCCGAAACACCAGAATGATGAAGTTCTGTGCCAAGCATTGGCATGGTTTCTTCCAAAGTTGAAGCAAATTCGAATAAAATACCTAGAGATTCTAAAGCCGCTACTGCTAAAAGTATCCCTAAGAAAAATAGTATACTCGGTAATTCAATTTTAGATAAGGAATGATGAACAGGGCTATGGTCTGCATGTTCATCACTTTCGTGAGAATCAACCTCCGTCATACTAAATTTTGTGTTACTGTAAATCTCCGCAAATATTGCCACCACTCCCAAGGACAACATCATACCTACATAAGGTGGCAAATGTGTTATAACTTTGAAAATAGGAACAAATATGATAGCTCCTAAACCAAGGTATAGCATCGTTGAGCTAAATTTTGACTTTACTTCTGTAACTTCCTCTTCGGTTACACTCAACTCTCCCTTAAATACTGGTAGAAATGATGCAATAAAAGATGGGATAACCATACAAATTAAAGAAGGAACAAATAAATAACCTATCAAATGACCAGTGGAAACCTTATTTCCTATCCACAACATGGTAGTGGTAACATCCCCGATTGGTGACCAAGCTCCACCAGCGTTAGCTGCGATAATAATCAAACCAGCATACCAAAGACGAACATCTCTATCTTTCACAATTTTTTGTAGGATAGAAATTAAAACAATAGTAGCTGTAAGGTTATCAATGATTGCAGATAGAATAAACGCTAAAAATGAAAAGATCCAAAGAATTTTTCTTTTACTCCTTGTTTTTACAAAATCTTTAATGGTAGCAAATCCATTGAAATAATCAATTATTTCAACAATGGTCATTGCACCTAGCAGGAATACCAGAATTTCGGCTGTTTTCCCTAAATGATGTAGCAAAGTTTCTTCGAGTAGAACCCTTTTTTCTTCATGACCTAGGTCGGCAAAGCCATCCACAAGGGCATGTGCACCCGAGTCGAACCATTCACTAAAATGATCGAGACCCAATGAAATAAGACCCCAACTTATTGCCATCATAACCAAGGCGGGGATTAACTTGTCAATTTTTAAACTATGTTCCAGAGTAATTGCTAAGTACCCAAACACAAAGACTAAGACTACAATTGTTTCCATCTAATTTTTTATAAAATAACTGCGGATTATGCTAAAACCAAAAGGCATCAGTAATGTTGATAAAATATTTCTTAAAAAGCTTTTTAAACTCGTCCTGTACAGAAAAGATTTGCAAGGGAACTATTGCAAACCCGTATGATATTTCTTGATTACTAAAAGGAAATTCTTTCATTCAGTCGGGAGTTCTCCACAAATATAAAAAACAAGAAGTTGTTTTTTGGAGAATGTCCAAATTTTAAGGATAATAAACCTTTCCGCTACTATGATTATTTATTGCACCTGTGACGCTTGCAAGTACATTTATCTCATTTCGAAGTTTTAAGACTCCTAATAATCCAAAAATTAGAGCTTCTTTAAATTCAATAATACCAGGTTCTGGAACAATTATCCTTGCATTGGTTTTCTGTTGAATCTGTTCCATTAAGAATGAATTATATGCGCCACCGCCTGTAGCTAATACACTTGAATTGTCTTTAAGATCTTTACTAACCTGATATGCTATATGCTCTACAAATGTTCTCAACTTATCTTGAATGGGTAATTCAACGGAATTTAAAATAGGATCTACATTCTCATTTACCCATTCTAACCCCAATGATTTAGGAATAGGTAAAGCATAGTAGGTCAGTCCATTCAGTTGGTTTAAAATTTTAGTATTCACATTTCCTGACCGCGCAATTTCTCCAGCTGGATCATAGTCTTTACCCAGTGCCCTTGCTAAATTATTCAATACTATATTGGCAGGACACAAATCATAAGCCAACCTTCGCCCTTTGTATTTATGGGAAATGTTAGCAAAACCACCCAGATTCAAACAATAATCAAATTCTGAAAATAATAATTCATCTCCTATCGGCACTAATGGTGCACCTTGACCCCCAAGTTCTACATCTTGAACCCTAAAATCACAAATCAAAGTTCGATTGAGTTTAGATGCAAGAATAGGGAGATTTCCTATTTGATAAGTGAGTCCTTTATTTGGCTGATGCAAAGCCGTATGTCCATGGGAACAAACAGCATCTAAATTATCTATACCATTCCTTTCCATGAAGTTACTTATGACCTCCGACAAATAACTCGTATATAGTTGATCTATCTCCTTAAGACTATCATCATCTAAATTAACTAGTGAATTCAATTTGGTTGTCCAATAGCCATCATAATGCACAGTTTCAGTACATAAAATTTTGAATGCCCAATTTGCATTTTTCTGAAACTCAATAAAGGCTAAGTCAACTCCATCGAGCGATGTTCCAGACATGACTCCAATGACCTTATAACTATTTTTAAGCATATTCGTAAATTTAGCTATCTATATTGAAAATACGCTAACAAAGAGGTATCTTTGACAAACTTTTTTGTGAATTTTCTAATTACTGACTTAAAATGGATTTTAAACTTTCCGAAGAACAATTGATGATTAGGCAAGCCGCTAGAGATTTTGCACAACAAGAATTATTGCCGGGTGTAATTGAGCGCGATGAGAATCAAACTTTTCCACATGAAGCAATTAAAAAAATGGGTGAATTAGGGTTTATGGGAATGATGGTAGATCCTAAATATGGCGGAAGCGGAATGGATACTGTTTCTTATGTCCTTGCCATGGAAGAAATTTCCAAAATAGATGCTTCCGCATCTGTTGTAATGTCCGTAAACAATTCACTAGTTTGCTGGGGACTTCAAAAATTTGGTACCGAAGAACAAAAAGAAAAATACCTCATAGATTTGGCTACCGGTAAAAAATTGGGAGCATTTTGCTTGAGTGAACCAGAAGCAGGTAGTGATGCAACTTCACAAAAAACAACTGCAATTGAAAAGGGAGACCATTATTTATTAAATGGCACTAAAAACTGGATTACCAATGGCGGTTCTGCAGATGTTTATTTAGTTATTGCCCAAACGCATATCGAGAAGAAACATAAAGGTATAAATGCGTTTATCATTGAAAAAGGATGGGAAGGATTCGAAAT